>NZ_JAJMPA010000001.1:2706614-3007349 GCF_020991475.1 Pedobacter sp. MC2016-14 | reverse complement strand
CAGCTAACCTTAGTTTTAAAAATTCAGGTTTCCCTCAACGGAATCATCCATAGTTTTTCCGGTAACGATAGAGACAGCCATTTTCGCAAATGCGATCATGTCGCCATGAACATTATCCCAGTAATATACATTGGTGGGAACAACTTTAAGCAGGCTAATATTAGGATCTTCTTTGCCACCTTGAAACCATACCTTTAGCAGTGGATTCCATAGTTCATCGATTTTTGCCTGGTCGGTACTGATTTCCGTGATCCCATAAACATTTAAAAAACCTGAGTTTTTGTTCTCCTGAAAAAATAAGTGTGTAAAAGGATCTGATTCAATTTCCTTATTCTTTGCACTATCTTTCATGCTCATAAACCAGAGATTACCTTCGTCATCAACCTGTAATACAGACATGGGCCGTACTGAAAGCGGTAAACCTGTTTTGATACTTGTACAGAAAAAACAATTCTCTGCCGAAGTAGCAAGGTCCTTTAACTTTTTAAGCGCCTCTGTACCTTCTAATGTTTTAATGTGTTCATCCGTTGATTGCGTATTATTTGAGCTATCCCGGGAGTTTTGATTATTCGTTTCCATAATTAAATTTCATTGGTAAATGATGGTAAATTAACATCGTTATGGTCGTTTTGTTTGAGCTCAATTTGTATAAAGCGGTGTTAATGATGGGCAAAACAATTTTAAGTCTGATTGGTTAATAAGTTTATGGAACCGTTTAACATAAGAGTTGGCTTTGGCCAAAAAGAAGTGACACTAACTATTATGCCTACCGATGAAGGATATTACAAAGTAATTTATTATGGTGGTATACTTGGTGCAGTTAGGTTTGAGAACGACACAGACGGCTGGGAAATTGTACCTCTGGAAGAAATAACAGCTGGTGATTTGCCTTTTTATGAATACACCTTAAACGCAGATAGGCTAAACTTTGTTTTGGACGATAATACTGTGGATCACATCGGGTACGAAATTGAAACCGTGTTAAACGATCCTGATGATGATAAAGGTGAAAATAATTAAACTCTAAAAAAAAGCCCTCTTTATGCTTACATAAAGAGGGCTGTTAGATGATCTATTTTTTTCTATGCGATCCGGGTACTAGTAACTTGCAGCACCGGATATTTAGATTTCAGCAATTCAAAACCACCAAAAAGTATTCCGGCGTAAACCACCGTTCCACCTAAAAATTTAAGTTCAAAAGGAACGGCTGCAACTAAGCAAAGCATATAACCTGAAAGATCCTGAGCGTATTGCGGATTATTATACCACACACCAAGGTCAGTTACTATCCAATGAATAAATATGCTGACAATTGCGGCAACTCCAACATTAATAACATTAACTTTATTTCTGGTAATCAATTTCCCTGCAAGTACCATCAATGCAAAAGCAATGTATACCCAATACCATCCTGAATAAAGAAATCCGCTGCTGTATTGCTTATACAAAGTATTTGCCAGTACAAAGTCACTCAGAAAGAGACTTAAAATAGGAAAAGCAAATGCTTTCAGATTGTCTTTAAAATATGCACCTCCAAATAATGCAACCGCCCCTAAAGATGAGAAATTTGCAAAGCTGAAAATATCAGTATTAAAGGTAACGAGTAAACGGAATAAGGTAATTGCCAGGATCATGACCAGCAATACAATATTACGTGGGTTATATTCTAATTTTGACATAGGTTATTTATTAAGCTGGTAAAATTACCGATTCTTTTTGAATATTAAAATTGGGTCTTACTTAATCAAGCTGATATCGGCAATGCCGGTAACTTCTGTAGACAATTCGCCAAGCCAACCAAGATTTGCCTGAATGCCTGTTTGTATTTTTATAAAATCAATACCTTTTAACATTACTGAATTACCGTTTTTATCAACGGCATTAGCGATATCAACATTATCTCCACCAACTGTATTATCAGCATAACCAAAAGTAAAAGGAAGACTGCTGATGCTGGTGGGTGTAGGCATAAAAATATTAGATGAAGGTAATAATGATCCCTTGATGGTATATTCATTTGTAGTAACATCTACAGGATAAGCCTGGAAGGTTGCATTTGTTAAAGTAACCACTCCTGTTTTTCCCTTATTATCTCGCCAGGAAACACTGCCGCCAACAGCTGGTTTCGTGTATGTGACTTCGTAATCACGTACATAACCTTCTTTACCAAACTCACTTCCTTTTATTTCGTACCAGGTATCGTCAGGCCTTCCATTTCCGTTCTCGTCCTGCATCACCCAAACAATACCCGGCTCAGCAAAAGTAGCAAATGCGTTTCCGTAAACGATGATGTCATCTTTACCTGTTTGGTTAATCACGGTATGATCAAAGCCCATAACAATATAACCTCCCCAAGCTCCTAAAGATACCAATGTTCCTTGCTTACCTTCCAGCCCTTTAGCCGTAGCCAAACTTCCTATAGATTTGTTTGTATACTGGCCTGGAGCAGGCAGGTATTCAAATAAGGTAGTAACAAAACGATTGCTGTTGGTACCTACCGGCACTTCTGGCACGGGCACCGTAACTGTATATTTGTACGTGAATGTACCTGCTGCATTCGTGGCGGTATAATCAATAATATAAGTCCCTGATTTTGCTGGGGTAAAGTCATAAGAGGTTAATGTACTCACTACTGTACCGTCCAGTTTCCACTCATGCTGAAATCCCTTACCGTTGGTTGTAGATACCGAAAATGTAGTTTTCTCACTCACTTTAGCCTCAACAGCAGGTGTTTCAATGGCCATTTTTGCTGCTGGTGGTACTTCTGCTTCTTCATCTTTTTTACAGGCTGAAAACAAGCCTGCAAACACTAAAACAATAAGGAACTGATTTTTAAAATTCATTTTGATTGGATATAATTATTAGAAATATTTATAGTTAAAAACGGCACTTTGGGGATTAGCTCCTGTAGTGAACTGATAGTTCTTTTTACCTTCAGGACTAAAACAGAATATTTTTCCTTCAGCAGCATAGTTATTAGCATCTGCTACAAAAACAGTAAAATCTAAGGGATTTGTTGTAATTCCATAAGGGGAAGCGATTACCGTTCCGTCTGTTATAAAGTTGCTACCTAAAGCACCTGTGCTTGTATTGATTAATTTCAAAAATGGATCAGTGTAATCGCCAATTGCAAAGCCTTTAGTACCAGTAACGTTGATATATTCATAAGTTAAATTTGCGACAGAATTGGTTTTTGTATCTGTAATACTACTGATGCGATCTACAGATGGCTGTATGCTGAAGTAATCTCCTTTGCTTAACACCAATAAATCTCCGGATGAGTTCGCTGAAATTTTAGTTGGATTATATCCTACAGCAATTTCTTTTGATTTGGTAAAGGTATTTAAGTCTATCACAGTGACAGCAGAATTGTTAGCAGTACCAAATTGGAAGTGTGCGGAATTTACAACGTAGAGTTTGTTGTTCGCGATGGCCATTTGCTCCAGTGCCCCTCCTGCTTGTATCCTTGATTCTATAACCAGGTTTGCAGTATCAATTTTCGTGATGCTGCCATCATAAGCGGAAATGTAAGCTTTGCTTTTGTCAAACACAATATAGCGTGGTAAAAAACCAGCATCACTGTTAGACAGTGCAATTCTTTTGATTGATTTACCCGTAGCAGTATTCATCACCTCGAGGTAAGAATCTTTCGCTGCAAAGGTTGTCCCGGTCACTACACAGTACATTTTACGACCATATTGTTTTAAATCATTAGCATTGTTGCCCAGATCTGTGCCATTTTGTGTTTTATAAAAGTTTTTATCCGTTGCACCTGTGGTTGTGTTATAATAGGTAATGGTACTGTTATTGGCATCGCCATATTTACCTTCGGAAAGCACATACACACCAAGCGTAGCTACGGGAACTGGGGTATAAATATATCCATGATCTTTTCTGCAGGCACTAAAAATTACTGCGGCAATCATAGCTAAAGCGATGATTTTGATATAACTTGTAATTGTTGTTTTCATATTTATTGTTTTATAATTATTGATTTAGTAATAAAAAGCAAAATGCCCGGGAGTATCGCCTGTAGAGACGCTAAACTTCATTTTCCCTGAGGGATCAAAGCAGTAAAGCGTACCTGGAGAAACATAATCTTTAGCATCGGTGACATAGACATCTTTGGTAAAGGGATTTACAGCTATTCCAAAAGGAACGATAATGACCTTATCTGTGCCGTCTGTGATGTATTTTTTATCCGTAAGCACCTCATCCTTTACATTCAAAATGCCATAATTGAGTATAATATCTCCGGTGATGTAACTGAATTCATTGCTATAGAAATATGCATTATCCTCATCAATGACAAGATTACTCACCGCCATATTAAAAGTTTTTTTTACAGTTTCCGTTTTAGTGTCTATAACGAAAAGCTTGGCTGGAGTCTCGTAATTATCTCCGCGGGAGGTGACATATAGGTCTCCATATTTATCTGCTTTGATGCGGTTTAAATTAATAGCTACGTCTATCTTTTTAAGTAGCCGAAAAGTATTTAAGTCTATAACGGCTACGGTACGTTCATAGTTGGAAACACTATATCCTCCTGAATTGGCAACATACATTTTCTCTCCCACTATAGCCATTTCCTCGGGTTGCCGGCCAACTTCAATACGTTGTACTTCTTGTAAAGTAGTTGTATCTATTTTTGCAACAATACCTTGAGGGGCATTTGGATCTCCGATAGTACCGAGGTAAGCACTGACATAGGCCTTGCCTTTATTGAAGGTGATATAACGGCAGTTTAATATGTTAATTTGCCCAATTCTCTTACCAGTTTTGGCATTCATCACTTCTACTTTATTAGATGCATTGACCACCACATAAAGTTTAGTTCCGTAAACAGCTACATCGTTAGCAACATCACCCAGACCATTTACGACTTCAGGATTTACTTGTGCATATATGTTTTTACGGTAAATACCAGTAGCGAAATCAAGATAATCTATACTTGCTTTATTACTACCCAGATTCCCTTCGTTGGCCAGATAAAGTCCTTTTGCTATACTCTGTGGATCTGGGTTACCTGTTTCTGTTTCATCAGGATTGATCTGTGCATCTTTTCTACATGAACAGATGAGCAGCATTAACGCTGATGTGCATACCATTAATATTTTTGTTTTCATGCTAATAGGAATAAGCTAATGTAAACCGGTAATACCTTCCGGGCATTGGATAATTTAAAACCACGTTATAATATTGATTTAAAAGATTATTAACCTCTGCCGACAAACTAAGCTGGGTTCCTTTTAAATCATTGAGCTGTTTGTTGTAACGAAATGCTATATCATGCGTATACCATGCTGGGACGTAATTTGAGACCACATTTGCACTTTGACTATAACGGAGTCCAGTATAAATGTAACTGTAGTTTAATGAGATACATCTCCATTCTGCTCCAGCCATAAATGAGCCGCTATGCACTGGCGTATAAGGTATCTGATTTCTATAATTCAAATTTACATTTGTGACATTGAGCGCCTGTTGGTAAGTATAGGTTAAACCAGCATTTAAAGTAATTACCTGATCAGGATGCCAGACAGACTGAAGGTTAACATCCAGTCCTTTTATTTTTACGACACCAAGATTTTGCATGCTCCATCTAAAAAGGTTTGTACCTGGGACAGCTACAATTTTATCTGTAACTTCATTGTAATAGGAGTCAGCTTGCAGGGAAAGCTGGCTTAGTAGCTTGTGTTCAAAGATTTTGGTATATGTTAAACCAAGATCGTATTGTTTAGTCCTTTCAGGACTTAAAAAAGTACTACCAATACTTGTGTAATATAAATCATTAAAAGTAGGCATTCTAAAAATGCTTTTATAAAAGCTGCGTAACCTAAACTCTTTGACATTGAAAGGTTGCCAGGAGACCATAACTGTTGGTGTAAGCTTTGTTTTTTTACCTGCCGAAAAGTATTGTTGTACTTTGTCATTGACATAAGTAGCCAAAACGTTTGCTTGTATGTCTAAACGACTAAATTTAAACTGAGTAGCCAATGCGCTTAAAAACGTATTTCTTGTGGGGTAAGGGAAACGCTCTAAATTTGCATCCATAGTATTGCGCTGATAATCGCCGGATAAAACTACATCCCAAAAAGAATTTAGCTTATAACGATTTACCAAAGAAAAATAAACTTCTTGCTGCCTGAATTTATTGTTTAGCAAACCGTTATCCTTTACAATATCAGGATCTAAATATCGCTGGTAATCATTTGAATATTTTATTACTGCCATTAAATTATATTGGCCAGCTTCCTTTTTGTAGGTTGACTGCATGAAGAAATTCCGGTTCCACAATCGCTGACTAAAATCATACCTATCGCGTACGATTGCACCCGGTAAGCCTTGCTCATCGCTATAAAAGTAAAATTTGGCAGTCCATATACTGCTGTCGCGCAATTTACTATACACAGATTCATCAATTCGGAAGGATTTTATGTCGCCATTTTCACGTACCAATGTGGTATCATAAATGCCGTTCGTATTTCTGAATTTATACTTGCCATTAGCATTTTTAAATTCGGCGTTTAAGGTGTTAACTACCCTATCACTCAATTTATGCTGCCAAAGCAAAGAAGGATTGATGAGTCCGAATGAGCCCGTTTTAAAGGCAGCCCTGACATGGTTGTATTCCCTATTTTTAAATTCTGGCTGTTTTGTATTTAAATAGAGTGAGCTTCCTGATGCGAAACCCTTTGCAGATTGAAATATTTCACTTTTCTGTCCGTTATAAAGTTCAATTTCTTCGATATTGTCCAGCGAAAACTTACCTAAATCAACTTGCCCGTTCTGAGCATTTCCCAATTGCACACCATCATAAAATACGGCAGTATGGTTAGTGCCCATACTTCTTACATTAATAGTCTTTAAACCTCCTATGCCCCCGTAATCCTTTATTTGAACTCCAGAAAAATATCTTATCGCATCAGCCACGGAAAGGCTATTCATTTTATCAAGATCAGTTCCTGAAAGTATTTGCAATGGAGAGGAAGATAGCTGACGTTTATTTAATTTATATGCACGGATAGCAACCTCCCTAAGCTTGTTTTGATCTGCAATAGAATCTCCTTTGTTGGGCTCTATTTGTGCAAGAGCAAATTTGGGCATAGCGCCACAAAGCCATACAATAGCAAAATATAGATAAAAATAAGTACTGCCATTTAAGGCAATCTTGTTTCTTTTCATTTTTTGATGTGAGTAATACCCACAGCAAACAGTTAGATCAAGGAAATGAAATACATCCAATAAGCACTCACTCCAAGCTTCAGTCCCCGAAAGCTATGAAATTCCAATGCAAATGGCAGGTGTTCTGACTTACTCCCGGATGACCTGCCTTCCCATAATTAAACAGTGGCTTGATTTGGATCCGTTAAGGAGTTTACAGCTGCGGGACAGTTACGGAATTGCACCGTATTCCCTTTTAATCCTGATTAAAATAAAACCAGTGAACCAAAAGCATCGCAAAGGTACTACTTTATACCATGAACACCAAACTAAGGGCTTGCTGTAAAATCCGTAGATTGAGCCGAAGTTTTTGAAATATTTGCGTTAATTTGCAAACTACGATTTAACACTTTTTAACATTAACTGTTATACAGTTTTTTCATCTTTATCCATGTTCAAAGAAATTCGCAATAAGTATATACGCTACATAACCATATTTATCTTTTTTACTATTCTTTTCTTTTGCGCTTTGCAGCTCAATTTCCTTTGGCTGTTTGGTTATTCTCCCTCGTACACAGACATTAAGTTTCCCTCTCAGCGGGTTGGCTCTGAACTTTATACTGCAGATGGCAAATTAATTGGTCGTTACTACAAAGAGAACCGTACTCCAGTAAATTACAATGAAATATCCAAAAATGTACTTAACGCACTGGTAGCGACAGAAGATGTACGTTTTTACAAACATATGGGTATAGACTTTCGCTCAGTACTCTCCAGCAGCATATCTACTGCTACTGGTGATAAGCGGGGTGCAAGTACCATTACACAACAGCTTGCCAAAAACCTCTATAGAACAAGGTATAATAAATCTCAGGGCTTCATAAAATATATCCCTCTTGTAAGAGTAATAGTTCCAAAATTTAAAGAATGGATGACTGCTGTAAAGCTGGAATTTAATTATTCAAAAAACGACATCATTACCATGTACCTGAATACGGTCTCTTTTGGGAATAATGCGTACGGAATTAAAACAGCGGCAAGAGTTTATTATGACAAAGAGGCGTTGGATTTGAACGTACCTGAAGCGGCATTATTAGTGGGTATGTTAAAAGGAACCTCTTACTATAACCCCTTAAAAAACCCGGACAAGGCATTAGACAGGAGAAATACCGCCCTGGCGCAAATGCAAAAATACAATTACATCACTGCGGCTGAACTGAAAAGTTTTGAAAATGCACCTTTGAATTTAAAAGAAGGCCGTGTTGATGAGGGTAGTGACGGAGATTCTTATCTACGGGCAGCGGTAGCCAAATATTTGGAAAAATGGTGTGAAGACAACGGCTATAGCCTTTATGAGGATGGTTTAAAAATCTATACGACCATTGATTCCAAACTTCAAAAATATGCTGAGGAAGCGGTATCAGAACAGATGAAAATTCTGCAAAAAAGATTTTATAATGTTTGGGGTAATGAAGATCCATGGTATGACTCTGAAAAGAAAAAAGTAGATTATCCAAATCGCGCTATGCACAATTTGCCGATATATGCTTTATTGCAGAAAAAATTTGCAAACCAACCCGACTCTATTGACGCTTATTTTAATAAGAAAAAGAAAATGAGGATATTTTCATGGAAAGGTGATCGGGACACCCTTTTTTCTACTATTGATTCTATCCGCTATTATGGCAAAATATTAAATACGGGCATGATGACCCTTGATCCTTTTTCGGGTAAGATTAAGGTATGGATCGGTGGAGTTGATCATAAATTTTTCAAATATGACCATGTGAACCAATCTAAACGTCAGGCTGGCTCTACTTTTAAGCCCTTTGCTTATTTGGCAGCTCTTGAAAGTGGAATGAGTCCTTGTGATACTTTTACTGACAAACCAGTTAGTATTGAATATCAGGAAAATGGAAAAACGGAGCATTGGGAACCAAAAAATGCGGATTGGAACATCACTTACAGGGAAATGTCCCTGCGTTGGGCAATGGCAAAATCTGTAAACACAATTACCGCGCAGGTAACTGAAAAAGTGGGTTGGGATAATGTAGTAAAATGGGCCCATGAATGCGGAATAGATAGCCATTTACAGTCTGTGCCTTCTGTGAGTCTCGGTCCAAATGATGTTTCAGTATATGAAATGGTAAAGGCTTATGGTACATTCCTGAACGATGGCGTGAAAACAGATCCAATTCTTGTTGAAAAAATAACCGACCTGGATAACAATATCATTGAAGAGTTTAAAGCTAAAACAAAAAAAGTGCTTAGCGATGAAATTTCATGGCTGATGTTATATATGTTCAGAGGTGGAATGGAAGAACCGGGTGGTACTTCGCAAGCTTTATGGGAATGGGATTTATGGAAAAAGAACAATCAAATTGGTGGCAAGACGGGCACTTCATCTGATTATGTAGACGCTTGGTATATGGGGATTACAAAAGATCTGGTAACCGGGGTTTGGGTGGGCTGCGATGAGCGAACTGCACATTTTAAAAATGGGGAAACAGGTGAAGGTTCCCGTACTGCTCTTCCAATTTTCGCGAAGTTTATGGAGAAAGTGTATCATGATCCTAATTCCGGCTACACTTATGGCCCTTTCCCAAAAGCTAAGGTAAAAATTACCAGGACTATCAATTGCCCTAGCCCAAGAATAGTAGAAGATACTACGGCAACAGACAGCACAGCTATAGATTCACTGAGTATTGATTTACCTGAAACGGGTGACGTACAACAGGCAGCACCAACAACGGACGTGCAGAAGACTGAGGACAAAAAAACTTCAGAACCTGTACAAAGCCAACAGCCAGCAACACCTGTTCCGCTAACAAGAAAAGAAGAACGTGAACTCAAGAGAAAGCAGCGCCAGGAAGAAAAGGACAAAAAAAATAACGCTCAATAATATCATGTAAAACATCTAAATTTATGAAGATAACTTTTACTTTTTACAGAGGACTTATTCCTTTATTTTTATTAATTATGTTATCTGTATTTTCCGTCCAGGCGCAGTATTTTGGGCAAAATAAGGTACGTTATAAAAATGAAAAATTTAAAGTACTGGAAACTCCGCATTTTGAAATTTACCATTATTTAAAGAATCCAAAGCTGCTGCAAAAAGTAGCACAGGACGCTGAAATATGGTATAAAATGCACCAGGAAATATTCAGGGATACTTTTTTGAAGAAAAACCCAATAATTCTATACAACAACTCTCCGGATTTCCAGCAAACTACAGCCTTAAACGGCGAAATTGGCATTGGAACGGGTGGTGTTACTGAGGCATTAAAGAACAGGGTTATTATGCCTGTAATGGAACTGGGGAGCCAAACAAGGCATGTACTTGGCCATGAATTGGTTCATGCTTTTCAATACCACACATTACTGGAAAAAGATTCCATGAGCCTTGAAAATGTAAGTCAGGTACCCTTATGGATGGTTGAAGGAATGGCAGAATACTTGTCAATTGGTAAAAAGGATGCTTTTACCTCCATGTGGATGCGCGATGCATTGCTAAACAGAGATGTTCCTTCTTTAAAAGACCTTACAAATTCAAATAAATACTTTCCTTATAGATACGGCCAGGCCTTTTGGACGTTTGTTGGCTCAGTTTACGGCGACAGCACAATTGTACCGTTATTTAAGGCAACTGCAAGATATGGCTATGAAAATGGCTTGAAATATACTTTTGGATATGACGACAAAGCATTTTCTGGCCTATGGAAGAATGCAATTGAATCTCACTACAGGCCCATGCTGAGAGCAGACAGTTCGCAAATAAAAATCAGTGGCACAAAGATTATCGACAACAAAAATGCCGGTAATATGAACGTGGCCCCGGCATTAAGCCCTGATGGAAAACTTCTCGCTTTCTTATCAGAAAAGGATCTTTTTGGAATAGACCTGTTTCTAGCTGATGCGAAAACCGGAAAAATCTTAAAAAAACTAAGCAGTCAAATTGCAAATTCTCATATTGATGATTTTAATTTTTTAGAATCCGCAGGTGCCTGGTCGCCAGACAGCAAGTCATTCGCCTTTAGCATTTTCAGTAAAGGAAGAAATAAACTCATGGTAATTGATGTGAATTCCGGCAAAACAAAACTAGTTACCGATATGGGTAAAGTGGAGCAGTTTGGAAACCTGACCTGGTCGCCAAATGGCAAAGAAATCGCCTTCTCTGGAATGGTTGAAGGCCAAAGCGACATTTTTTCCTACGATACTGATACTAAAATAATTACTCATATAACAGATGATATCTATTCTGATTATGCACCGAGTTATGCTCCTGATGGAAAAAAAATCATCTTTTCTTCTGACAGGGTTGCAGTAATGGCAAATAATCAGAATGCAGTGAACCCCATTAACCTTAGTATTTTTGACCTCGAGGAAAAGTCATTGACTAATGTCCCGGTTTTTAGTGGTGCAAATAATTTAAATGCACAATTTTCAGGAGATAGTAAAAGGATTTATTTTCTCTCTAACAGGGACGGCTTCCGGAACCTGTACGAATATGATTTAGCAAATCAAACTGCAAATCAACTTACGGATTATTTTACTGGCATTAGCGGAATAACAGAATTCTCTCCTGCCATTTCTGTATCAAGAACTGACGAGATTGTGTATAGTTATTATCGTTCTCAGCGCTATACATTATATAATGCTAAAATTAGCACCTTCAAACCTAAGCAGGTAGATGTTCAATCTACTAATTTTGACGCAGCTATTTTACCACCGCAAGTATCTACAGGTGTTGATGTCATCAATGCTAATCTTGGAAATTTCGCAAGGTTTGAGAGAACCAAGGCAGATTCTATGCGTATAATTCCTTACAAACCTAAATTTAAACTGGATTACCTTGCAAATAGTGGTGTAGGTATTTCAACCAGCAGGTTTGGAACTGGCGCGCAAGGTGGTGTAGTTGGTATGTTTAGTGATATACTGGGGCAAAATCAGATTATAGCCAATCTATCTGTAAATGGAGATATTTACGATGCCGGTGGTATGGTAGCTTACATTAATCAGCAAAACCGGATTAACTGGGGCTTTGCTTTGTCACATACTCCATATTTAAGCGGATTTAGAGAGATTGTAAAAACGACAATCCCGGTTGATGATCAGCAATTAAATGTTTTTGATGACCGTACAAATATTATACGCACGTTTGAACAGCAATTACAAGCATTTGGTGCCTATCCTTTTAACAAAGTACACCGCTTTGAAACTGGTGTTGCGGTTTCAAAATATAGTTACAGGGTAGACAGATTTAGTAATTACTATCAGGACATCAATGGTGTAATAGGCAATTATTTTGGATCTGATAGACAAAGGGTAGCTAATGAAGAGGCTTCAACCCAGTTGGGCACTCCATTGAAGCCTTTTTCAATTTTCCAGGTCAATGCGTCTTTTGTGGGAGACAATTCTATCTTCGGGCTGGCTGCACCTTTAGATGGTTTTAGATACAGAATTGGACTAGAACAGTATTTTGGTGACTATCAGTTTTATGCATTGAATTTTGATGTCAGAAAATATGTTAGAACCAAACCTTTTACCTTTGCTGCAAGAGCTTATACCTATATGCGGATGGGAGAACAAGGAGAGAACCTATATCCTTTATATGTAGGTTATCCTTATCTAATAAGGGGTTATGAGGCCACTTCTTTATACAATAACCAGAGCGCCGGTAATTTTGACATCAACCAACTATCAGGAAGTAAAATTGCGGTATTCAATTTTGAGCTGAGGCTTCCGTTTACCGGTCCTAAGAAACTGGCACAAATACCTTCTAATATATTATTTACGGATCTTAATATTTTCTTCGACGCAGGTCTTGCCTGGAATGAAGATTCAAAAATTGTATTTAAAGGACAGCCTGGTGATGATTTATTGCCAAATGGTACGCCACTGGAACGCGTACCCGCATTAAGTGCCGGCGTATCCTTAAGGGTAAACTTTTTCGGGGCTTTTGTACTGGAGCCTTATTATGCTTTTCCTTTTCAGCGTAAAGACGTAAAAGGTGGAGTATTTGGGTTAACCTTTGCACCGGGATGGTAAAGTATTGATCACGCACTCAGGGGTAAAATAACCTGAGTGCTGATTACCTTATTTATAATCAGATGTTCATAGTCCAACCCTATTGTTAAATCAATCCAATCCGGATTACATGACCGCACCAGTCTTTCCTTCTGCATTCTTGTAAATCTACTTACTACTTTAAAACGACTTAAAGCCTGCGCTTCTGTTTTAAATTCTTCAAAATAAACCAGACGGCTAAGCTGATGGCTTTTATCGAAAAACAAACTTGGCATCTGTTTGTAAAAATCCAGCGTTTTCATTAAGTCAGAACTCATTCCAACGTGAAGGTTAGTGCGGTTTCTATCGGTTACGATGTATACAAATTTCTTCATTGCTTTTAGTATAAATATGATCAAACTAATTTAGTTAGTACTTATATTTGCAAAGCGAATAAATATTACTAACTTTATTGGCACAATAATACTAACTTATTTAGTAAAAACAAATTATTTATAATATTTTATTTTATGTCAAATATATCCGCCAACCTAAAATACCTTCGCAAGAAAAAAGGGCTTACACAACAGCAATTCGCTGATGCTTTAGAAATTAAGAGATCACTTGTAGGTGCTTACGAAGAAGAACGAGCAGAACCTAAATATGACTTACTAAAAAAAATAGCTGAATATTACGAATTTTCAATTGATGAATTTATCAATGACACCATCAATGATAAATGGAAACCTAAAGCTAAAGCCCAAGGCTCTAACCTAAGGGTGCTTAGTATTTCTGTGGATAAAGATGACAATGAAAACATTGAATTAGTTCCTGTTAAAGCAAGTGCGGGATATCTTAACGGCTTTTCTGATCCGCAATACATCAAAGAACTTCCAAAATTTCAACTGCCCCTCCCCTCGCTAAGACAAGGAACGTTCAGGGCTTTTGAAATTATGGGTGATTCAATGCTGCCGATTCAACCGGGAAGTGTGATCATTGGTGAATACATCGAAAACTGGAATGACATTAAGGTGGGTGATACCTACGTGATCATCAGTAAAAATGAAGGTGTAGTATATAAGAGAGCTGGCAATCGCTTTAAAGAAAGTAAGGAGCTAAAATTAATTTCAGATAATAAAGTCTACGATGCTTATAGTATACCTGCAGACGACATATTGGAAATTTGGAAAGCGAAAGCTTATTTCAGCACCTCACTCCCGGACCCAACACCAGAACCAACCATAGAAACTTTAACGAGCATGATGTCGCAGATGCAAAAATCAATTTCTCAGCTGAATAAAAACAATTAATCTTAGAATATTTGTTACTCAATAGCCGTAATTCAAAATCCGGAAAAAACCTGAATTCCCCTCAAAGAACAATGAATTTTCAAGATATTAGGGCGTTAAAATTGCATTTTTTCATTAGCTTTGCGATTCAAAAATCACATTGTAGGTGATGGAAATATTCAATTTATTAATTTTTAAATCATAGTTGTAGATGATTAACATTACACTGCCTGACGGATCTGTCCGCCAGTATGATCAGGGCACTTCCGCCCATCAAATTGCTTTATCTATTTCAGAGGGCCTTGCCCGTAACGTACTTGCCGCAGAGGTAAATGGAGAAGTCTGGGATGCAAATCGCCAGATAGACACTGATGCTTCAGTAAAACTGCTTACCTGGAATGACCAGGCCGGCAAATCTACTTTTTGGCATTCCTCTGCCCATTTAATGGCAGAAGCCCTGGAAGCGCTCTACCCAGGTACTAAATTTGGAATTGGCCCTGCAATTGAAACAGGGTTTTATTACGATGTCGATTTTGGGGAAAAAGAATTTTCATCTGATGACTTCAAAGCCATTGAAAACAAAATGCTGGAACTGGCGAAACAAAAAGAAATTTTTGAGCGCAGTAGTGTCTCTAAAGCAGATGCTATTGCATATTTCACAGAAAAAGGCGATGAATATAAACTAGACCTTTTAGAAGGACTAGAGGATGGGAAAATTACATTCTATAAACAGGGATCTTTTACAGACCTGTGTCGTGGACCCCATATTCCAAACACGGGCTTCGTTAAAGCAATAAAACTGATGAATGTTGCGGGAGCTTACTGGCGTGGTGACGAAACAAAAAAACAGCTTACCCGTATTTATGGCGTTACTTTCCCTAAAGCAAGTGAGTTAACAGAATATCTTCATATGATTGAAGAAGCAAAAAAGAGGGATCACCGAAAACTCGGTAAAGAACTTGAACTGTTTGCTTTTTCTGAAAAGGTAGGTATGGGCTTGCCGTTATGGTTACCTAAAGGTGCTGCCTTACGCGAACGCTTAGTTCAGTTTTTAACCCGTGCACAGGGCAAAGCTGGCTACGAGCAAGTTGTTACACCACACATAGGTCATAAAAACCTGTACATCACTTCTGGTCATTACGAAAAGTATGGTAAGGACAGCTTTCAACCTATAAAAACACCACAAGAAGGTGAAGAATTTTTCTTGAAACCAATGAATTGTCCGCACCACTGCGAGATTTATAAGGTTAAACCACGTTCTTACAAAGACCTTCCATTACGCTTTGCAGAATTTGGAACAGTTTATCGTTATGAGCAAAGTGGAGAATTGCATGGTTTAACCCGTGTGCGTGGGTTTACTCAGGATGATGCGCATTTATTTTGCCGTCCTGATCAGGTAAAGGAAGAATTTAAGAAAGTTATTGACCTGGTACTTTATGTATTTAAGTCATTAGGTTTTAATGACTATATCGCTCAGGTGTCTTTGAGAGATCCTGATAACAAATCTAAATACATTGGTTCAGACGAGAACTGGCACCTTGCTGAGTCTGCTATTGTAGAAGCAGCTGAAGAAAAAGGGCTCCCTACTGTTGTTGAATATGGCGAAGCTGCATTTTATGGTCCTAAATTAGATTTTATGGTCAAAGATGCATTAGGTAGAAAATGGCAGCTTGGAACTATTCAGGTAGATTACAATTTACCTGAGCGTTTTGAACTGGAGTACACTGGTAGTGATAATGCAAAACACCGTCCGGTAATGATCCACCGTGCACCCTTTGGTTCACTTGAAAGATTTATTGCGGTGCTGATTGAACATTGTGCCGGTAATTTTCCACTTTGGCTTTCACCAGAGCAATTTATCATTCTTCCTATCTCAGAAAAATATGAAGAATATGCGAAAAAAGTTTCAGATGAACTAAATAATTCCGATATTCGCGGTTTGATTGACTTTCGGGATGAAAAGATTGGAAGGAAAATTAGAGATGCAGAGGTTAAAAAAATCCCTTATATGCTGATTATAGGCGAAAAAGAGATGGAAGATGGAAAGTTATCCGTGAGGAAACATGGAGAAGGAGATTTGGGAACAATGACTTTGCAAGAGTTTAGCGATTTATTAATAAAAGAAATAACAATTTAAATAACATACAAATTTGGCATTAGGCAGACCAGGATTTAACAGGGGACCACGTCCTCCTTTTAAGAAAAAAGAAGCAGAACATAATATTAATCAGTTTATCAGAGCCCAGGAGGTGAGATTAGCTGGAGATAATGTTGAACCAGGGATCTATCCTTTGGCAAAAGCTTTGGCCCTTGCTGATGAACTGGAACTGGATCTTGTAGAAATTTCTCCAAATGCGGTTCCACCAGTTTGCAGAATTATTGATTACAGTAAATTTGTTTACGAACAAAAGAAAAAGCAGAAGGAGATTAAATCTAATGCAAAGCAGACTGTAATTAAAGAAATTCGTTTTGGTCCGAATACCAATGATCACGACTTTCAATTTAAACTAAAGCATGCTGTTAGTTTTCTTGAAAATGGTGAAAAGGTACGTGCCTATGTTCACTTTAAAGGAAGGGCAATTGTTTATAAAGAGCAGGGAGAGATTCTTTTGCTTAAATTTGCCCAGGCTTTAGAAGATATTGGTAAAGTTGAACTGTTACCAAAATTAGAGGGAAAACGTATGTTTTTAACGCTGGCCCCGAAAGTTGCAAAAAAATAAATAAGTTACATAAATAAACACAGGTTATGCCAAAAATGAAGACCAATTCCAGTGCTAAAAAGCGTTTTTCGCTTACTGGAACAGGTAAAATCGCAAGAAAGAACGCATACAAAAGTCACATCTTAACAAAGATGTCTACTAAACGTAAGCGTAATTTAGGTCACACCTCAATGGTGTCAACAGCTGATATGGGCAACGTTAAGCGTATGCTTGCCATCGGTAAATAATTAATTTTTAACCAGGTACCCGGTAGTAAGTTTGCTGAAATACGCAACACCGTTTATCAAAAAACAACACACTATGCCACGTTCGGTAAACGCAGTAGCTTCGAGAAGAAGAAGGAAAAAAGTCCTAAATATGGCCAAAGGCTATTGGGGATCAAGGAGTAAAGTATTCACTGTAGCTAAAAATACAGTAGAAAAAGGTTTGCAATATGCATACCGTGACCGTAAGGTTAAGAAAAGAGAATTCCGTGGATTGTGGATTCAGCGTATCAATGCTGGAGCTCGTCAATATGGTATTTCTTACTCTCAGTTTATTGGTAAATTAGCAGCTAAAAATATTGGCCTGAACCGTAAAGTTCTTGCTGATTTAGCAATGAACCATCCAGATGCTTTCAAAGCTGTAATTGATGCAGTAAAATAATAACTTATTTGTTATAAAAAAGGGGACTAATTATTTAGCTCCCCTTTTTTTATGCTTAAAGAATATTAATACTCCGTACTTTCCAACCAGCCATGTGTCAATACATCTGCAATATGCATGGTCTTTAATGGGATCTGATGTTTATCGATATATCCCTGCAAATGCATTAAACAAGATAAATCTGTTGAAATGATATAGTCTACTTCCTGTGCCAAGGCATTATTAACCTTTTGTTCAGCCATTGCTGAAGATATGGCATCAAACTTCACAGAAAATGTCCCTCCAAATCCACAACACATATCTGTATCTTTCATTTCTACCATCTCCAGGCCATGTACTTTAGACAATAACAATCTGGGTTCTTCTTTAATTTTACACTCCCTCAGTCCACTGCAGGAATCATGGTAAACAGCCTTACCTTCCAGCTCGGCACCGAAATAATCCCGCTTTAAGATGTTAACTAAAAAATCAGAAAGTTCAAAAATATTAGCTTGTATGCTTCGGCACCTGTTATGTACAATAGTATTTGTAAACAAATCATTGTAACCACTTTTAACCATCCCTACACAAGATGCGGAAGGGGCAACAATATATTTGGAATCTGAAAAATCGTTTAAAAATTTATTGCCGGTAATTTTAGCTTCTTCCCAATATCCGGCATTATAACCAGGCTGCCCACAGCAGGTCTGACTGGAATTGTAGCTTACTTTACAGCCTGCTTTTTCCAGAATCTTAATGGTATTAAAGGCTGTTTCCGGATATAATTGATCGACAAAGCAGGGTACAAATAATTCTATATTCATCTATTATATTTTTAGACTAATTGCTGCGTATCACCAGCCGATTTGGTTGGAACCCGCTTAAGCAGCATCAAAAATACCAATCCTAAAACAAAAAACAGGATTAATAATAGTATGGAATTTCTCATACTGCCGGTAAACTCCTCAATAAATCCAAAACCAACTAGTCCTGCAACAATAGCAAGCTTTTCAGTCACGTCATAAAAACTAAAAAAAGAAGCCGTATCAGCAGAGTTTTCCGGGATAAATTTCGAGTATGTAGATCTGGATAAGGACTGAATTCCCCCCATTACTAAGCCTACAAATGCAGCAACGATATAAAATTCAAGAGCTGTCGTTGTAAAATAGGCGCAAATACAAACAGCTATCCAAATAATGACCACAGCAATTAAAACACTAACATTTCCATAAATATCAGACAGCCTTGACATCAGCGTTGCACCTCCAATAGCAACCAACTGAATAATTAAGATGACCTGAATAAGCGCTTCTGTAGGCATTTCCAACTCCTTGGCGGCAAAGCCTGTAGCAACTAGCATTATGGTTTGTACGCCCATGCTATAAAAGAAAAATGAAGGTAAAAATCGCTTTAATTCCGGCATGTTTTTAACTTTTCTCCATACTTGAGCTAATTCAATAAATCCTCCCTTGATAATGTTATGCGTATGGGGCTGTGCATTCGGACTTCCCTTCGGCAATATCCTAAATGGAATGAGCGCAAAACCAATCCACCATATCCCAACAAGTAAGAAGGACAATTGTGCCGCACTAGACTCAGTCATACCGAATACAGCTGGCCGGAGTACAAAGACAAAACAAATCAGCTGCAAAATAACACTGCCAATGTAACCATAGGTAAAACCTTTTGCACTAACTTTATTTTGCATATCTGCAGAAGCGATTTCCGGAAGATAAGAGTTATAAAATACGAAGCCACCAGAGTATCCTATGGCAGCAAGAGCAAAACAAAAAATGCCCCATTCTAAAGTATTTGAATTAAGGAAATATAATCCGCAACAGGCAGCAGAACCAATTATAGTGAAGAACTGCATGAAAACTTTTTTATTGCCTCGGTAATCTGCGATGGAAGACAACACTGGCAACAACAGCGCAATAATGAGGTAAGCAGCCGCAAGTGCGTAATCAGCCAGTGCAGTATTTACAAAACGCTGTCCAAAAAATTCCACCGTATTGCCATTGGCCTTATTAGTAGTAACCGCTACATAATAAGCCGGAAATATAGTGGAAGTGATGACCAGGTTATAGGCGGAGTTTGCCCAATCAAAAAAAGCCCAGGCACGAATAACTTTCTTATCATTTTTTTGCTTCATAAACTTAATTAGCCTTTTCTAGTTTGCCTATACCGTTCTTTTTTTCTTCAATCTTTTTTGGGCTTCCTTTATAATATATTTCACTTGCCCCATTTGTTTTCACTTTTAACTCATTTAAAACATTAATATTGGATTTTCCCACACCCTCTATATTTAAATCATATAATCCAGAAACGAAATTAAATGCATTAAGTTCAATTGCGCCTTTAGATTTAAATTCATGTTTACCAGTCTGCCCGGAAAGGCTAATTTTTGATTTACCATTTACTTCAGTTTTTAGCTGTGCGGCATCCAAATTAAGGGTAAGCGCTGTTGTATCTGAAAGTTTAACTTTCAATTCTCCAACGTGTACAATTCCGGAGCTAAAAACCTGGCTTCTATTTTCGACTTCAAGTTCCTTTAACTCCCCTATTCCTGCATGCACAACAATAGAATCCTGACCACAATATTTTCCTGGATCCAGGGATATTTTTAGTTCGCCTCCACTAACCTCAGTTTTAATTTGGTCTATAATGTTAGAATCTGCTGAGAGCTGCAAAGTATAACTACTATCTTGTTTTATAACCAATTTTAAAGGACCACTAACTTTAATTTCGTCAAAAACTTTTAGGCTAACATCTTTATTAATGTGTATACCAGAATCTTCCAGGCATTTAGATTTACAGGCGGCAAACACGACCGGAACAAACAACATCAGGATGGATAACTTTTTCATAGGGATATATTTTAACAATTTGCTAAAGGTAATAATTCTTACTATCTGTTTTAATTTTACCGGCATCCATTAAAACACGTATTCTTTCCAGGCGTTCGGTTTCTGAACCACTTTTTAGCGAACTTAACAATACATCTAGGCTAATGGGACCTGTTTGTAGGAGCGAAGCTATTTCAAAATCTATTTTTGAAATTAAGTCTGCCAGGTCCTCCCGTTTCTTTTCTGCCAAACAAATGTCACACACACCACATTTAGGGGCATGGAGCTCATCAAAGTAAGCAAGCAACTGTACACTACGGCATACTTGCTGCTCGGTATAACTTAGTACTGCGTTAATTTGATCTGCCTGGATCTTTTTACGTAAGGCAATATATTTGGTATCTATATCCAGGTGTACTAAATCTGTTCTGGGTAATATCCACTGCAATTGCGGTTCATCTGTTTGAGGTAAATAAGATAGTAATTCTCTTTCCTGTAATTTATTCAGCAACGTAATTACCATATTATATGATACTGCAAGGCGCTTGGCAATGTCATATTCATTTATTTTCACATATTGATCAAAAGAGCCACCGTAGGAGCGCAAGATGGTTTTTATAAGAGGATCGTAGCCTGCATTTTCAATTTGAAAGCGATACAGATCTTCGTGATTAGCAGTAAAAAGCACTCTTGATTGTAAAAATATATTTTCAGATAAAGTGACATAACCATCGTGTTCCAGAAATTTTAAGGCTGCCATTGTTTTAATTACCCCAACATCAAAGCGTTTACAAAAATCTGCCAGATCAAATGGAAAGGTAACACCCTGTCCCGCCCCATATGCAAGCTGATAATAATTTCCGAGGTAATGGTAAACTTTCTTGATATCATCAACAGAAGGAAAGCTTTCTGTATATTTAGCTTTTAAAGCAAGCTGATCAGATTTGTTAGCAAGCAATACGCCATATGCGCGTTTTTCATCCCTGCCCGCTCTGCCGGCTTCCTGATAGTAAGCTTCCAGGCTTTCTGGTAAATCCAAATGCACTACATAACGTACATCAGGCTTATCAATGCCCATTCCAAAAGCGTTTGTAGCCACCATCACGCTAATTTTATTTGTTTTCCATGTCTCCTGTTTCCTTGACCTTTCCTTGGGTTCCAGGCCAGCATGATAAAAATCAGCTGCAATTCCATTACGCTTTAAAAAAAAAGCCACCTCAGCAGTTTCTCTCCTGTTACGAACATATACCAGGCCACTCCCTCCAACGTTTTTGATCACATTAATGAGCTTTTTATATTTATCCTCCAGATCAAATACTACGTAGCTTAAGTTTTTCCGGGCAAAACTTTTCACAAAAATCTTGTGGTTCTTAAATTCGAGTTTTTCTATGATGTCATTCCTCACAAATGCCGTTGCAGTGGCTGTAAGTGCAATAACAGGCACGCCAGGAAGTATTTCACGGAGGGCCGCCAGTTGAAGGTAAGGCGGCCTAAAATCATAACCCCACTGAGAAATACAATGTGCTTCATCAACAGCGATTAAGTTTACTTTCATGTAGGAGATCCTCACTTTTACCAAATCACTTAATAAACGTTCGGGCGAAAGGTATAGAAATTTAATATTGCCGTATATGCAATTGTCAAGCAGGATGTCTATTTCTCGCTTTCCCATACCCGCATAAATAGCTATCGCTTCTATACCTCTGGCCTGTAAATTCTCTACCTGATCTTTCATCAGGGCAATTAATGGCGAAATGACAATACAAATACCTTCCCTCAATAATGCAGGAACCTGAAAACACAATGATTTACCACCTCCGGTAGGTAACAAAGCCAATGTATCATGCCCTGCAATAACAGAATCAATGATATCTTCCTGTAATGGCCTGAAGACATCAAATCCCCAGAAATGCTTTAAAATCTCGGCTTTATTCATAAAAGGTATTCATCAAAACTATAAAAATGAACTGATATTATTAAATTGCGCATCAATATGACATGCCAGATGAGAAACTACATACTTATTACACTCCTGCTTTCTACACTACAAACAGTAACTGCGCAGGAAAGTTCCAAATGGGACGTTGAGAAATATAGAGGAACCACAAAAACTTTTAGTATCAATACAGATGAAGGCACCTGGATGAACCTTGATGTTAGTCCGGACGGAACCGAAATCGTATTTGATTTACTCGGAGACATCTATTCAATTCCAATTACAGGTGGCACTGCAAAATTACTGAGTGCGGGTGTAGCCTGGGATATACAACCAAGATTTAGTCCTAACGGAAAATTCATTTCTTATACCAGTGACAAATCTGGGGGAGACAACGTATGGATAATGAATCGGGATGGTTCAAACAAAAAACAAATCACAAAGGAAACTTTTCGGTTACTAAACAATGCGGCCTGGATGCCCGGTAGCGATTATTTGGTTGCCCGTAAGCATTTCACAGGGACACGTTCTCTTGGTGCAGGAGAAATGTGGATGTATAACATTTATGGCGGTGACGGTGTGCAGCTTACCAAGCGCAAAAATGACCAGCAAGATGCAGGAGAACCAAACATTTCTGCTGATGGTAAGTATTTATACTTTAGTGAGGATGTATCTCCAGGGCCAACTTTCCAATACAGTAAAGACCCCAATGGAATTATCTATGCCATCAGGCAATTGGATTTAAATACTGGAAAAATCAAAAACCTTATTGAAGAACAAGGCGGAGCGGCAAGGCCACAAATCTCTCCAGACGGCAGCCAAATGGCTTATGTTAAGCGCGTGCGTTTAAAAACGGCCTTGTATGTACAAAACATTAAAACCGGCGAAGAATGGCCACTTTACGAAGACCTTTCCCGGGACCAGCAGGAAACCTGGGCAATTTTTGGAGTATATCCAAACTTTGCCTGGACACCAGATGGCAAAAACATTATATTTTATGCCAGAGGCAAAATAAAAAACATCAACTTATCCAGCTTATCCATAACAGATATTCCGTTCCAGGTTACTACGAATCAAACTGTTCAGCAGGCGCTCCATTTTCCTCAGGAAGTGTTTAAAGATGATATCAACATTAAGATGATCCGCCAGCTTAGTACTTCACCGGATGGCAAAACAGTAGTATTTAATGCTGCTGGCTTCCTGTATAAGAAAGAATTACCAGCTGGTGTACCAGAAAGATTAACAAACGGTAGTGATTTTGAATTTGAGCCTAGTTTTAGTCCCGACGGAAAATCAATAATATATACCACCTGGAGCGACGAATTTAAAGGCTCTATTAAAAAAGCAGATTTAAAATCTGGCAGAACAACCACGCTGACTGATGAAAAAGGATTTTATTATTCACCTTCTTTTTCTAATAAAGGAGATAAAATTGTGTACAGAAAAGGCAGTGGAAATGAGGTATTAGGTTTTTCTTATGGAAAAAACACAGGTATCTATATCATGCCATCTAACGGCGGAAACCCAGATCTGATTTCAGAAAGCGGGATTAAACCACAATTTAATACGGATGACAGCAGGATATATTTTCAGTCTAACGAAAATGGAAAAAAAGCTTTCAAAAGTATTAGCATCAATGGAAACCAGGAGCGTACGCATTATACTTCGACCTATGCTACACAATTTACACCAAGTCCGGATGGTAAATGGATGGCTTTTACAGAGCTTTTCAATAGCTATGTGACGCCGATGGTTACCATTGGCTCGGCCCTGGAATTATCTGCTTCTAATGGTTCAATTCCCTTAACGCGGGTTACCAAAGATGCGGGCACTTACCTGCACTGGACTGCAGATAGCAAAAAATTATGCTGGACACTTGGAGGACAATATTTTAGCAGGGAACTCAAAAATTCCTTCACTTTTCTGGAGGGCTCGCCATCAGTATTGCCTCAGGCAGATTCTACTGGGATCAGCATTGGCTTAAAATTAAAATCAGATCGTCCTGATGGAATAATTGCACTTAAGGGTGCAAGAATAATTACGATGAAAGGTGAGCAGGTTATTGAAGAAGGAACCATTGTGGTAGAAAACAATAAAATTACAGCTGTTGGAAAAGCAGCAGAGGTAATTATTCCTGCTAGCGCAAAAGTTATAGATGTAACCGGAAAAACAATTATGCCGGGAATGATTGATGTACATGCACACCTGCATACCAGCCCTGATGGGATCAGTCCTCAGCAAGACTGGGCATACCTGGCAAACCTTGCTTTTGGCGTTACTACTGCTCATGATCCATCCAGTAATACAGAAATGGTTTTTAGCCAGTCAGAAATGATTAAAGCCGGGCGTATCACAGGTCCGCGCTTATATTCTACAGGTTCTATTTTATATGGGGCAGATGGCGATTTCAAAGTAGTCATTAACAGTCTTGATGATGCACTTTCACATTTAAGAAGATTAAAGGCCGCCGGCGCTTTTTCAGTAAAGTCATACAATCAACCACGCAGGTCACAACGTCAGCAAATTCTGGAAGCTGCCAGACAACTGAAAATGGAAGTGGTACCTGAAGGTGGTTCAACATTTTTCACCAATATGAACATGATTGCAGATGGCCATACGGGAATTGAACACAGCATACCTGTTGCACCTGTTTATAAAGATGTGATCTCCTTTTGGAACAATACCAGCGTTGCTTACACCCCTACATTAATTGTTGCTTATGGAGGGCAATGGGGAGAAAATTACTGGTACGACCGTACAAATGTATGGGAAAATGAACGTTTGCTTGCCTTTACACCAAGATCTATAGTTGATCAGCGTTCCAGAAGAAGAACTACTTCTGAATATGGCGACTATAACCACATAGATATTTCAAAAGCAGCGAAACAAATTGCTGATGGCGGCACCAAGGTAAATTTAGGCGCACACGGACAATTACAAGGCTTGGGCGCGCATTGGGAGCTTTGGATGTTGGTACAGGGCGGCATGAGCCCTTTAAGCGCAATTAAATGTGCTACGGTAAATGGGGCAGAATATCTTGGGATGAGTAAAGAAATTGGTTCATTAGAAACAGGTAAGCTTGCAGATCTGGTGATTATGGAAGACAACCCTCTGGATGACATCCGCAATTCTGAAAAAATTAAATATGTAATGATTAACGGACGTTTGTTTGATAGTCTGTCTATGAATGAAATTGGCAGCAGAGAGAAGTTACGCGGTAAACTATGGTTTGAAATGGGCAAAGGAACTGGTTACAACATGCCGGCCCAGGGATCAGAAACCTGGATCTTTACCACTCCTGATTGCGATTAAGATTATAATGATTTTCTAAGAGTCACTTTAAAGGGTACGGCAATGTGCTGGCAGGAAGGATTAAGCACCTCTTCTGCCGCCATTTTGCCCATCATTTCAAAATTTGTTGAAATGGTGGTAATACCATTTAAAATAACACGTTTTATGGGGGTTTCATTGTAAGAAATTAAACCAACGTCTACTCCTGCCGTTAATCCAGAATTGATCATCATTTCAATAAGTTCAACAAGATCGTCTTCCGTTAAAGTGATATAGCCTGTTCCCTGGTTTATCACCTCATCTTTTACGTAGGTAATCATATCGTAATCAAAAGCGTACTGCCTGCAAAAACGCTTAAAGCCCTTTAATATTTCTTTGGAGTGATAACTGTCTTGAGGAAAAATTATTTTAAGGGTGTGGTATTTGCACAACTGTTCCAGAAGCTGCTCCAGGGCGCTGTAAATGTCATTTTCAAAATCCTGATAAATCGAAGAGAAATTACCTGTAACGCCCTTTACCAGCTTATCCAGCAAGATCAATTTTTCTCTTGGTATGGTATTGATCATCTCGTATGCCCTGTCGCTGTTTTCAAGAAAATGAGGTACAATAACAAATTTAGCATAACTGTTTACCTTTTCAGAGATCAGCTTTTTGAAGATATTAAAGTCGTTATTGTAGACATAAAAATCTACAGCGGCGCTATTGCCCAAAGCATCAACAAAAGCATCATAAACAATTTTCTTATGTCCGCTTAGCTTGTTAAAAAGCAATAAGGTTTTTACAGGCTGTTCAAATTGGTCTTGTGCAATAAAAAATCCTTTACCAGCAACAGAGGTAACAATACCAGCCTTTTTTAAGGTATTATAAGTCTTTTCAACAGAATTTCTGGAAAGGTCCAGCGCTACACAAAAATCATTGATGGAAGGTAGCTGATCATCCTTTACAATCTGGCCAGATTCAATTCCCTGCATAATGGCATTAACCAATTGCCGGTATTTCGGCGTACTGGAATACTCATCAATGTGTACAATTTTCAGGTAATTCTTCATCAAACTATTTTACCATACCGTAAATTCGATTCAAAAATAAGTTTCTTTTCTCAATAGAACACCTTTTTTAGAAAAACACTTGTCAGCTAAGTTTGTTGTTTTGGCATGGCATTAATCAATTTCAGCAGCAAAGGCATTTACTGTAAACAGGGCAATTTTTATATTGATCCCTGGCAGCCCGTAGATCTCGCTGTGACTACACATGGTCACGCAGATCACGTAAAGTGGGGAAACAAGGCCTATTTATGCCATGAACTAACAAAGCCTGTTTTAAACCAGCGACTGGGCACAGATTTAAAGATAGAAACACTGCCTTATCATAAAGAGATTAGTATCAATGGGGTAAAAATAAGTTTATTCCCGGCTGGCCATGTCATTGGATCCTCCCAGATCAGACTAGAATATAAGGGAGAGATTTGTGTAATTTCTGGTGATTATAAAGTGGAATATGATGGCATAAGCACGGCGTTCGAGCCTGTAAAGTGCCACACCTTTGTTTCTGAAAGCACCTTCGGATTACCCATTTATAAATGGCAGCCACAAGAAATTATTTTTAACCAGATGAGAAGTTGGATCTCAGATAATCAGGACAAAGGTAAAACAAGTGTACTTGTGGCCTACAGTTTAGGTAAAGCGCAACGATTGATTAAGAATTTACACGGATACTCAGACATTTACGTACACCAATCTATAGCAAATCTTAATGAGGCATTTATACAAGCTGGGGTAGATTTGCCACCCACCACCAGAATAACTCCGGACCTTAGAAAAGAAACACTACAACAAGGCATAGTCATTGTACCTCCGGCACTTGCAGAAGGTCGCTGGATTAAAAATTTACAAAGCGCAGCAACAGGTGTGTGTTCTGGCTGGATGCAAGTGCGTGCAGGTAGGCGCTGGCGGGCGGCTGATGCTGGTTTTGCACTTAGTGATCATGCCGACTGGCCGGATTTACTTTCCGCAATTAAGGCTACCGAAGCAGAAAAAGTATTTGTTACGCATGGTTTTACTTCAACTTTTTCTAAATACCTAAATGAAATAGGTATTGAATCCGAAGAAGTTAAAACTCAGTATGGCCAGGAAGAAGAAGCTGAAAAGGAAACAACAGAGCTTATGAAAGAAAGGGAGGAACAGCTTTGAAACGCTTTACCGAATTGATTTCGCAGTTAGAAATGAGCAACAAAACCAATGATAAAATTGCAGCGCTGGTTTCGTATTTTAGTGAGGCTGATGAAAAAGACAAACCTTATGTAATTGCCATGTTTACTGGCAAAAAGCCAAAAAGGCCCGTAACTACAGCGTTATTGAAAGAATGGGCAATAGCACTGAGTAATATCCCGGCCTGGCTTTTTGCAGAAAGTTATCATAGCGTAGGTGATTTAAGTGAAACCATCGCATTGGTACTGCCTGCTCCATTACAGCTAAAAGACCGTAAACTTCACGAATGGATTAGGGATTTGGCAGCATTACATGGTGCAGATGACGATACTAAAAAAAGTTTTATATTGGATGCCTGGAATAGCCTCGAAACCCAGGAAAGATTCATTTTTAATAAGCTGATTTCGGGAAATTTCAGAATTGGGGTATCCAACAAAATGCTGGTAAATGCTATTGCCAAACAAAGTGGTTCAGAAAGCAATAAAATCATGCACAGCATAATGGGGCGCTGGACACCGGAAGAGATAACTTACGATGAACTCATAGCTGGAAGTCATGTAAATACGGATAACTCCTGGCCTTACCCCTTTTGCCTGGCATATGCACTGGAAGCAGATCCTCCAACTTTAGGCACAACTCAGGAGTGGCAGGCAGAATGGAAATGGGATGGTATACGTGGGCAAATTGTTAAAAGAAATGGCGAACTCTTTATTTGGTCACGCGGCGAAGAACTGGTAACAGCACAATTTCCAGAACTTCATTTTCTACAGGATGAGCTTAAAGACGGCACCGTTTTAGATGGAGAAATACTTTCAGTTAAAGATGGAAAAATACAGGCTTTTAGTACTTTACAGCAAAGGTTAAATAGAAAAACCATCAGCAAAAACCAATTGAATGATGCGCCCATTGGATTCTTTGTTTATGATCTGCTGGAATATGAAGGAGAAGATTTTCGCAGTCACGCACTGGCCCAAAGGCGCCGGCAGCTTGATAAAGTAATTGAAGACATACCTACTAAAAATATCGTCTTGTTATCGCCTGTAATAGATTTTTCATCATGGGAAGAATTAGCTGAAATCCGCAAAGGATCACGTGATAACAACAGTGAAGGGATCATGCTTAAAAAACTGGATTCGCTCTACCACAGTGGCCGTAAGCGTGGCGATTGGTGGAAATGGAAAATAAATCCCTATACGGTAGATACGGTGATGATTTATGCACAAAAAGGAAGTGGCAGAAGGGCTAACTTCTTTACAGATTACACCTTTGCCATAAGAGACGGAGAAAACCTCATTACCATTGCCAAGGCATATTCTGGCTTAACAGATAAAGAAATTAAAGAAGTAGATAGCTTTGTAAAGAAGAATGCAATAGAGAAATTCGGTCCCGTTCGTACGGTAAAACCAGAACTTGTTTTTGAAATTGCATTTGAAGGCATTGCAGAAAGCAAAAGACACAAAGCAGGTCTTGCCTTGCGTTTCCCCCGCATAGCACGCTGGAGAAAGGATAAACTAGCTACAGAAATCAATACCCTTGATGATTTAAAACAATTGTTACAGTCAACCTTATCAGCTGAATAATGGTTATAGAAAAAAGTGCTGGATATAAAAAAATCATTAAATGGCTAAAAAACGATAAAAAAAAGCCCTTTGATTTTCAAACGGATGCATGGCGATATTATGCTGAGGGTTACAGCGGCCTTGTAAATGCGCCCACTGGTTTCGGTAAAACATTTTCTATGTTTTTAGCGGTCATTATAGAAGAGTTAAACCACAGAGCAGATGAAATTACGATAACCGATAAAAAACAAATTCAGCAAAAAACACCAAGAAAGGCCACTGGAGTAAAGTTGATGTGGATTACCCCATTACGTTCACTGGCAAAAGACTTATCGCGCGCCATGAGAGAAGTTTGTACAGCATTAGAATTAGACTGGCAGGTCGGCGTGCGTAACGGAGACACCTCATCGGCTGATAAGTTAAAACAAAAGAAACAGCTACCAGAGGTGCTCATCATTACACCTGAAAGCATACACCTTTTACTGGCACAAAAAAATACTACAAATTATTTTGATGAACTGAGGTGTATTGTTGTAGATGAATGGCACGAGTTGCTGGGTAGTAAGCGTGGGGTGATGACCGAATTGGCCATTTCAAGAATTAGAGGATTGCTGCTGCACAAACATCCTGAACGGCTACTAAGGATTTGGGGAATTTCGGCAACCATTGGAAATATGGAACAAGCTTTAGAGGTACTGGTTCCTTACCAAGATGTTTTAAAAACCATTGTGGTTGCTGATATTGAGAAAAAAATAGACATCAAATCTATCCTTCCAGATCATATTGATATGCTACCCTGGGCGGGGCATCTTGGCCATAAGCTAGCACATAAACTACTGCCTATCATCTACAAAAGTAAAACTACCTTAATCTTTTGTAACACCAGAGGACAAGCAGAACTATGGTATCAGAACTTATTAAAAATAGATGAAAATCTTGCTGGTCAAATAGCCATTCATCATGGCTCAATTGATTACGAATTGCGTAACTGGATTGAAGATGCCATACATACCGGCATATTAAAAGCTGTAATCAGTACCTCATCACTTGATTTAGGTGTAGATTTTAAACCAGTTGACACCGTAGTACAGATTGGATCTCCAAAGGGCGTAGCGCGCTTCTTACAACGTGCTGGTCGCAGTGGACACTCCCCTTTTGAAACCTCCAAAATTTACTTCCTGCCGACACATGCACTGGAACTAGTTGAAGCTGCCGCCATAAAAGAGGCAGCCCGGACCAACAATATTGAAAGCCGGGAGCCAATTGTCATGTCATTTGATGTCCTGATTCAATACCTGGTTACCCTGGCGGTTGGCGATGGATTTGACGAGGAGGTCATTTATAAAGAGATTAAAGAAACACATGCTTTTCAGGAATTGTTGCCTTCAGAATGGAGCTGGATCAGGCAATTTATTACTACAGGTGGTGATAGTTTAACAGCTTATAATGAATTTAGTAAAGTAGTTAAAACAGATGGTCTATGGAAAGTAGAAAGCCGGCAAATTGCCATGCGCCACCGTTTACATATTGGTGCAATTGTAAGTGACGCCATGGTAAAAGTTAAATTCATTTCCGGCGGTTATATTGGCATGGTAGAAGAATCTTTCATTGCTAAAATTAAGCCGGGTAACAGCTTTACGCTGGCGGGTCGGGTACTCGAATTTATCATGGTCAAAGACATGACGGTGATTGTGCGCAAGAGCAAATTAAAATCTGCCATCACCCCCAGTTGGATGGGCGGCAGAATGTCGCTTACGGCAAATCTTGGTGCTATATTAAGGCTCAAATACAATCAAACGCTGGATAAAGAACATGATGATGAAGAATTAGATCTTATACTTCCTCTTTTTGAAAGACAAGCCAGAGAATCCCATGTTCCAAAAGACGATGAATTTTTGATTGAACTCATTAAAACAAGAGATGGCTACCACTTATTCGCTTATCCATTTGAAGGCAGGCAGGTTCATGAAATTATGGCCGCGCTAATTGCCTACAGGCTTAGCATATCCAAACCCATTAGTTTTTCAATCGCAATGAACGATTACGGCTTTGAATTACTAAGTGAGCAACCCATTTTACAAAAAGACATTTCTGACATCACAAAAAAGATAAAGCTGCTTTTTAGCCCTAAAAATCTTAGTCAGGATATTATAGCCAGCGTAAATTCAACAGAAATGGCACGCCGAAAATTCAGGGACATTGCTTGTATTTCTGGTTTGGTATTTCAGGGTTTCCCCGGAAAATATATTGCGAATAAACATCTACAATCCTCTTCAGCATTATTTTTTAATGTTTTTAGTGATTACGATCAACATAATTTATTATTGCGGCAGGCATATGACGAAGCCTTTTTTCAGCAAATTGAAGAACCTCGGTTGGCATCTGCACTAACACGGATCCAAAGCAGCAAAATCATAATTGTAGAAACTGATCGTTATACTCCATTATGTTTCCCAATTAAAGTAGATAGCTTGAGGGATAGCATGAGCAGTGAAGAGCTGGGACAAAGAATAGAAAGAATGACTGCTGAGGCAGAAAAAAAATCAAGGAAAAAGAATGACCATCAATTGTAATGGTGAAACACTAATATTGGATAAATACAGGGCCATTTATTGGTTTGCAAAAAAAATGCTGATGGTAAGTGACCTGCATATTGGGAAATCTGCCCATTTTCGCAAGGCCGGAATCCCCGTCCCCTCTACTGTAGCTGCATCAGATCTTGTAAAATTAAGCAGTTTAATAGCAAAATACGATGTAGAGACCTTACTAGTTACCGGAGATATGTTTCACAACACCGCCAATGGTGACGTAGCTGCTTTCTACAATTGGCGAACGGCCCTTCCCGACTTGAAAATTTGGTTAGTGAAAGGCAACCACGACGATTTAAGACCTAAAGATTACGCACAGCTAGACATTCAAGTTTTCGACAAAGAATTACTTTATAGGCCCTTTCGGTTTATCCATGACAAACCAGATACCGTTGATGAGTATTATAACATCTCAGGGCATATCCATCCAGGCGTAACACTTCATGGAAAAGCGAGGCAGAAATTGAAATTTCCATGTTTTTACTTTAACCCTACCTGTGCCATCTTGCCTGCATTCAGCAATTTTACAGGTTTGAGTGTTATAAAACCCAAAGAAGATGACCGTATCTTTGCCATTACGCCATCAACCGTAATTGAAGTGTAATTTATCCCGCTAAAAGTTCATTTGCTTCAACAGTAGTTCCACTACTGTCTTATCTGTTTTAAAAGTTACGTCATCTACAGATAATTTACTAAGATCTACCCATCTAAAAGACTGCAGTGCTTCGCCGTCAAAATCAAATGGGATGGTTTTAAAATTCACCGCTAAAGGGTGCCGTTCTTTAACAAAATAATAAATACTAAGAATCTGACTATCGTTAAAGGAAGACTGCTCGTAAAAGTCTGTAGTATACAAATGGCCCAGCACCTCAATCTCTGTATTGCATTCTTCCATAAACTCGCGTTTTAATGCGTCTGTAAGTCCCTCGCCCAGCTCCAAACCACCACCAGGAAATTTACTAAATGACCTTCCCCCTGACTTTTCATCACTAATCAAAACCTGATTTTTAGCATTGATCAGCAATCCGTATACCCTTACATTAAAATAACTCATCTTAAAATACTTATTTTATCTATCTGTTGGCGCTAATAATAGCTTAATAGCACGCTTCTTTTTAAGCATTCAAAAGTACAGTTTAACCATCAAACTCTATTAAAAGTATTTTTTTTAGTTCATAATTGGCCTATATACATATATTTGCCATCTAACAAAATTATATTTGCTTTTCGAATAACCAACTATGACATTTTTATCCAACAGAATCAATAATCTATCAGAATCACAGACCATTAAAATGGCTAAATTAGGTAGAGAATTGTCGGCTAAAGGCATTGATGTAATCAATTTAAGCTTTGGCGAACCAGATTTTTTCACACCTGAATACGTAAAGGAGGCTGCTAAAAAGTCTATTGACGAAAATTATTCTTACTACACTCCTGTGTCAGGTTATCCTGACCTGCGTAAGGTGATTACAGAAAAGTTACTGAAGGAAAATGGATTAACTTACAATTTTGATCAGATTGTAGTTTCTACGGGTGCTAAACAATCACTTGCAAACGCGGTATTGTGTTTGATTAATCCCGGAGACGAGGTTATTGTTCCAACGCCATACTGGGTATCTTATTCAGAAATGATCAAACTTGCTGAAGGCGAAACTGTCTTTATCAATGCCACTGTTGAAAATGATTTTAAAATAACTGCAGCTCAACTGGAAGCGGCTATCACGCCAAAAACCAAACTGTTCATGTTTTCTTCACCATGTAACCCAACAGGCTCTGTGTATTCAAAAACAGAACTTGCGGCCCTTGCAGCGGTTTTTGAGAAATATCCGGAAATTTACATCATCTCTGACGAAATTTATGAACACATCAACTTTGTTGGTGAACATACCTCAATTGCTTCTTTTGATGCCATTAAAGACCGTGTAATTTTGATTAACGGATTCTCAAAATCTTACGCCATGACTGGCTGGAGAGTTGGCTATATGGCTTCCAACAAAAAACTTGCTGATGCTTGTGATAAATTACAAGGTCAAATTACTTCAGGTACATCGTCCATCGCCCAACGTGCTGCATTAGCTGCCTATCAGGGAACGTTAGATTCTGTGAAGGAAATGGTTGCGGAATTTAAAAAACGTCGTGACGTTGTATATGCATTGCTTAGTGCAATTCCAGGCGTAAAAGTTAACCTTCCAGATGGTGCTTTTTATTTCTTCCCTGAAGTTAAATCTTATTTTGGCAAATCAAGCGGAAGTTATACCATCAATAATGCAGAAGACCTGTGTCTTTATATTTTAAATGAAGCTCATGTATCTACGGTAACGGGAGAGGCATTTGGAAATGAAGATTGCATACGTATTTCTTACGCAGCTGCAGAAGATAAGCTTAGGGATGCAGTATCAAGAATTGCTGGAGCTTTGGCCAAACTTAGTTAACCATACACAATATTTTAAGGCAGCTCTTACCGGGCTGCCTTTTTTTATGACCTTATGGCTTCCACGGGATCTAATTTAGAGGCTGCATAGGCTGGCCAGAATCCTGAAATTAGTCCAATCGCCAATGATATGCCAATGCCCATCACTATATTTTTAGCATATAGTACCACTTCTACTTCGGTAAAATAAGTGAACAGGTAGGTCCCCCCAAAAACCAGCAGCAAACCTATAATTCCACCCATTAAACACAATGCTACGGCCTCAAAAATAAACTGGAGCAAAATAAAATAGTTTTTGGCCCCCAGTGACTTTTGAATACCAATAATGTTGGTACGCTCCTTAACGGAAACAAACATGATGTTGGCAATACCAAAGCCACCTACAAGGATTGAAAAACCTCCAATTACCCATCCGGCAATCTTTATTGCCACAAACATTGCATTTAGCGTATCAGTGAGCATAGTTGTTTTATTAAGTGCAAAATCACTTTCCGCACCAGGTTTTATTTTTCTGATGGAACGCATTAGACCCAGCAACTCACTTTCCACTTCTTCTAAACTCACACTTTCCTTTCCTTTTACCGTAATCTGCGGATCGTACTGGTCGTTTTCTACCTCAAAGAGCCCACGTGCAAAATTTAGAGGAATTAGTACATTGTTATCTTGAGACATGCCCAGCATATCTTCTCCCTCTTTTTTAAATACCCCTACTACGGTAAGCCTGCGTCCCATTACTTTAATTTGCTTCCCTATCGCAGATTGATCTCCAAAAAGCCCCTGAGCCACCTCTGCACCCAGAATAACCAGTGGTGCGCCAAATTTCCCTTCTGTTTCTGTAAAATACCTTCCATCTTCAAAATCCAGGTTCCAGGTTTTATCATAATCCTGCGAAGCAGCTTTTAAGCCTACCCCTTCTACAGCGCTATTTTTATACTTAATCGTTCTTCCTGATGCCATTGACTCAAAACATATTCCATCCGCATTTTGAATTCGTTCTTTTAGCGTAGCATATTCTTTAAGTTTAGGCAAGGGGCGGTTAATGTATTTCCACCACGGATAATCGCCCCCGAAGCCCCAGGGCCACTTTTGAACAAACAGGGTGTTGGAGCCCAGCTTATCCACACTGGATTGCAACTTATCCCTTAAAGTATCAACAGCAGAAAATACAGATATGATGGTAAAAATACCAATCGTAATCCCCAGTAATGAGAGCATAGTACGCAGCCTGTTCTGAAACAAGGCGTCCGCGGCAAACCTAAAACTTTCTGCAATTAGTCTAAAAATCATCATAACATTAGTTAGAGCATGAGCGGGCAGAAAGGTTACAAAATGTAAGCTTTTTAAGCCATACCATTATATGCGAAAAAACAAAATTATTTTTTGTAAATTTGCGCCCTTAATTCTTACATCAAGACATATGAAGTTATCACAATTTAAGTTTAATTTACCTGAATCATTAATAGCCAATAATCCTTCAGAACAAAGAGATGAAGCCCGTTTAATGGTATTACATAAAGATAGTGGCAAAATTGAGCATAAAATATTTAAGGATGTTCTAAGTTACTTTGATGACCAGGATGTAATGATCTTAAATAACACCAAAGTTTTTCCTGCACGTTTATACGGAAATAAAGAAAAAACAGGTGCTACAATTGAAGTATTTTTATTGCGTGAACTGAACAAAGAACTTCGCTTATGGGATGTTCTTGTAGATCCGGCACGTAAAATCCGTGTTGGAAATAAATTATATTTTGGGGATGATGATCTTTTAGTTGCTGAGGTAGTTGATAATACCACCTCCCGTGGCCGTACCATTCGTTTTCTTTTTGATGGTACTGATGAGGAGTTCAGGAAAAACATTGAAATCCTTGGCGAAACACCACTTCCTAAGTACATCAAGCGTAAAGCAACTGCTCAGGATAAAGAACGTTACCAAACTATTTTTGCTAAACATGAAGGCGCTGTTGCCGCACCTACTGCAGGTTTACACTTTAGCCGGGAATTAATGAAACGCCTTGAACTTAAAGGTATTGATTTTGCCGAAGTTACACTTCACGTTGGTCTGGGTACTTTCAGATCTGTAGAGGTGGAAGATTTAACCAAGCACAAAATGGATTCTGAGCAATTTATAATTGAGCAGAAAGATGCTGATATTGTAAATAAAGCACTGGATAACAAAAGAAAAATCTGTGCTGTGGGTACTACCTCAATGCGTGCTATAGAATCAGCTGTTTCTTCAGGTAAGAGACTAAAATCAGCAAATGACTGGACAAGCAAATTCATTTTTCCTCCATACGAGTTCAGTATCGCAAATTCTATGATCACCAATTTCCACACACCAGAATCTACCTTATTAATGATGATTAGTGCTTTTGGAGGTTATGATTACGTGAGAAATGCCTACGAAGTAGCTTTGAAAGAAAAATACCGTTTTTACAGCTATGGTGATGCCATGCTAATTATATAACCGTAAAACAACGAACAAGTAAATAGGAGAACCTAAAGGTTACTCCTATTTTTTTTATCTTAGCATTTATGAAATATTACGCCATACTCGTTGCAGGAGGTTCGGGTAGCCGAATGAACAACGCGATAGCCAAGCAGTTTTTATTACTGAATGGTAAACCCATCCTCATGCATACCATTGAAGCATTTCATAAATCTGTCTTAAATGTTGAAATATTAGTTGTCCTGAATATACAACAACACGACTACTGGAAAAGCCTCTGTACTTCTTATCAGTTTCATATTCCACACCAAATTATTGAAGGAGGGAGCCAGCGTTTTCATTCTGTTAAAAACGGACTCTCGGCAATTCATGATGAGGGGATTGTAGCAGTTCATGATGCCGTACGCCCGCTGGTTTCGGCAGAATTGATTTTAAATTCATTTGAAACAGCAAGAAAATATGGAACTGCGGTTGCGGGAATACCACCCATAGATTCTATAAGAGTTATAAAAGAGGCTGATCGCAATGAAGCCTTACCTAGAGAACAGGTGATGCTAATTCAAACACCACAAACTTTTAAATTAGATATCCTTAGGAAAGCGTATGAACAGCCTTACAGCGAAAACTTTACTGATGATGCCTCAGTAGTTGAAAAAGCCGGTTTTAACATCACCCTGGTTACAGGAGAGCGTTCAAATCTAAAAATCACCTGGCCAGAAGACTTTGAAATCGCAAAAATGCTTTTAAAAAAAGAGGCCCCTGAAATTCAGGAGCCTGAGCTTTAAAAATATAATCTGCTTAAAACTATTTTAAGCAGCTCCTCTGATTACCCTCAAAATGATGGCTATAATAGCAATTACCAATAAGGCGTGAATAATACCGCCAGTGTAATATCCTCCAAGGAAACTGATGGCCCAAATGATAACTAGAATGACTGCGATTAAATAAAGTAGATTTCCCATAGTTGTATTTTTTAATTGTTCATAAATAAATGTAGCAGGCTCATGATTTCATTTACCTGACATTCGTTAAACAATCATCGTTCCAAAATACAAAAGCCCCGAATAACGAGGCTTTTTTAGGAATTAATATTCGTCTTCATTAAAGAAGAAATCATCTTTAGTTGGATAATCCGGCCAAATTTCTTCGATGGTTTCATAAGGTTCACCATCATCTTCCAAAGCCTGAAGATTTTCAATCACCTCTACAGGTGCTCCAGATCTGATTCCGTAATCAATCAATTCATCTTTTGTTGCAGGCCATGGAGCGTCTTCCAAATGCGATGCTAGTTCTAGTGTCCAATACATATTTATATAATTAGTATGCTAATTTTTAATTCCGCAAAAGTATATTAAAAAAGCTGAGGAAAACAAACTTTTTTTTCCACTTATACACGCGGAAGCCAAATATTTTCTTCGTTATTGAAGTCCATATTAAGTTTACGAGCCAAAACAAACAAATAATCGCTTAATCTATTCAAATAGACCGTCATCTTTTCGTCAACAAAACTTTCTGTTGCCAAATGAACAGTCAGTCGTTCAGCCCTGCGACAAATACAACGTGCAATATGACAATAAGATACTGTACTATTCCCTCCAGGCAGCACAAAATGTTTCAATTCAGGTAATTGTTCATTCATCACATCCATTTCTGTCTCCAGTAATAGAATATCACTTTGCAGCAGGTCTGGAATTTTCATCTTTGATTTTTCAGGATCGGCTGCCAAAGAAGCGCCCACTGTAAATAAACGATCCTGAATTTCTTTGAGCATCTGTTGGTAATGCAAATCAATAGGCTGACACAAGATCAGCCCAATGTACGAATTGAGCTCATCTACGGTTCCATAACATTCAATTCGTAAATGAAATTTTGGCACCCTGGTACCTCCAATTAAAGATGTTAGCCCCTTATCTCCGGTTTTGGTATAGATTTTCATGCAATTACAACATTTGGCTCATCACTCTCAATTAATCCATCCCGCATACGTACAATTCTGTGGGCATGTTGGGCTATATCTTCTTCGTGCGTAACCAAAATAATGGTATTTCCCTTGCTGTGGATTTCCTCCAATAAGGCCATAATCTCTATAGAAGTTTTGGTATCGAGGTTACCAGTAGGTTCATCTGCCAGAATAATAGAGGGATTATTAATCAATGCCCTTGCTACAGCCACACGTTGGCGCTGACCACCCGACAACTCATTTGGCCTATGGGTTACCCGGTTCCCCAAACCAACATTTTCAAGTGCCTGTTGTGCTCTACGCTGACGCTCTGATTTACCCACGCCAGCATAAATCAATGGCAAGGCTACATTATCTAAAGAAGTAGAACGCGGCAAGAGATTAAATGTCTGAAAAACAAACCCTATTTCTTTATTTCTAACCTCTGCAAGATCATTCTCCGTCATACGACTTACATCGGTTCCGTTTAGTGTATAACTGCCCTGGTTGGGTGTATCTAAACACCCCAAAATATTCATCAGCGTAGATTTACCAGAACCGGAAGGACCCATTAAGGCAACAAATTCACCTTTATTGATGTTCAGCGATACCGATTTAAGCGCATGAATAACTTCTGTGCCAATCACATATTTACGGCCAATTTCTTTAATAACAATAAGCGGTTCGTTCATGGAAATTTCAATTTGAATTCTGGCATCAGACAGTTTCCGGGCAACTTATGTTACATAAGCCGCTTTATTTTTCAATAACCTTAGGCACCATAAAATAATTCTCGTTGTGTACAGCAGCATTTTTTAAGCCTTCTTTCACTGTAATTTCCTGAATCACTTCATCTGCTCTCCAAACATTTACTTCCTCATTCATATAAATCAAGGGCTTTACACCGGTAGTATCCAACTCGTTTAGCTTCTCCATAAAAGTAAGTATTTTACTCATTTCCGTAATGAGTGTATCTACCTCCCCTTCCTGAATGTTTATCCTGGCTAAATCAGCAACTTTATGTATGGTTTGTGTATCTATTTTCATGTTTTATAAGGTAACAAGTTTACTATTTATCAAATCAAATACCTGGTCTTTCAGCAAATCTGCATCTGCACCAGCCAAATCTTTTGTGGATATTGGTTTATGGATGTAAATATCACAAATTCCGGGTCTACTTCCATATTTTCTACCATCATCCCACATCTTTTTCCAGGCATTACTGATACTGATGGGCACAATGGAAATATTTTTATCTATGGCTAACCTAAAAGGGCCATTTTTAAATGACTGTAAAACCGGCGGATAATGGGTTTCGTCAATTTTACCTTCGGGAAAAATAATCAAACTCATGCCATGATCTAAATTTTCCCCGGCACGTTTAAATGCCCTGAAAGCCGACATCTTAGAATCGCGGTTAACAGGAATATCAATCGTTTTAAAAAACAACCTTAATATCGGTGCTTTTAGCAGTTCATCCTTTCCCATAAAATGAAAGCGCCCCTTTGCCAGCAGACATAAAATCATAATATCCAGGTTAGAAGTATGGTTACTACAATAAATATAGGTTCTGTTTGCTTCTAGTTTTTCTTCATAATGAAACCGGAAAAAAATGCCGGTAAAAAAACTACAAACCCAGGAGTGGAATTTCCTTAGCTGATTTAACAGACCATAACCCGACGGCTTACGGGAAAGCGGATAGTAAAACGGGAAAAGCAGCACAAAAAACAGTACTATTATAAATATTACGTAGATGCGGTGGATTTGTCTCAGGCCTTTAAACATGTATTCCAAAAATAGACAATTGAAGCAAGTACGGGCACATTTGTTAGAAAAAAGAAATTATAAGCAAATCAAATAGCGGTTTTTTACTAATTTCGACCCATGAAAGAAACGGTAGTTAGTGGCATACGTCCGACAGGAAAATTGCATCTGGGAAATTATTTTGGTGCAGTAACCAATTTTGTAAAAATGCAATACGATTACAATTGCTATTTTTTTATCGCAGATCTACATTCACTTACCACACACCCTACGCCAGATGATTTACATGGCTATGTGCGCCATGTACTGGTAGAATACCTTGCATGCGGCATTAATCCCGAAGAAAGTACCATCTATATTCAAAGTGATGTCCCTGAAGTTGCCGAGCTTTACTTATACCTCAATATGAACGCTTACCTGGGAGAACTGGAACGCAGTACTTCTTTCAAAGATAAGATCCGCTCACAACCCGATAATGTAAATGCAGGCTTGCTAACCTATCCTTCGCTTATGGCGGCAGATATTCTGTTGCACAGGGCAACCAAGGTTCCCGTAGGTAAAGATCAGGAACAACACCTGGAAATGACCCGTACTTTTGGAAACCGCTTTAACCGCCTGTACAAAACAGATTTCTTTCCAGAGCCTTATGCATTTAATTATGCGCAAAACCTGGTTAAAGTGCCTGGTTTAGACGGAAAAGGTAAAATGAGTAAGTCTGAAGGTGATTCAAATTGCATTTACCTTTCAGATTCTCCAGAAATCATTCGCAAAAAAGTTTCACGCGCGGTCAGCGACAGTGGCCCGACTTCTGAAAACCAAACTAAACCTGAAGCCATACAAAACCTGTTTGACCTCATGAAAATTGTATCTTCAGCAGATACCATCAGCCATTTTGATTCGCTCTATAACAAGATGGAAATCCGTTATGGCGATTTGAAGAAACAACTGGCAGAAGACATGATCATTTTTAATACACCAATTAGGGAGCGCATCGAGGAACTTTCAAAGGACACCAGTTATTTACGTCAGGTTGCCAGACACGGTGCTTTAAAGGCCCGTGAAAGCGCCAGCGAAACGATTAGAGAAGTTAGAAAACTGATTGGTTTTAAATCATTCTAATTGCTCCAGATAAATTTATTGGTATTATTACTATCTTAAGCCCTTCAAAAATCACATATGCATATAGCTGTAGTAGGCAATATTGGCGCCGGAAAAACCACTTTAACTGAATTACTGGCCAAAAATTACGGTTGGGAGGCTTTATTTGAAGCTGTAGAAAACAATCCATACCTGGAAGATTTTTACAGTGACATGAAAAGGTGGAGCTTTAATTTACAAATTTATTTCCTGAACAGCCGTTTTCAGCAAATTGCAGATATCGCAAATTTTAAACGTAATGTAATCCAGGACAGGACCATCTATGAGGATGCGCATATTTTTGCAGAAAACCTTCACGAAATGGGCTTAATGACCACTCGTGATCATGAAAACTACAAAGCCATTTTTGAGAACATTACTTCTTTTATAAAACCACCTGATCTTTTGATCTATTTGAGGGCTTCTGTTCCTACGCTCGTAAACAACATACAGCGTCGGGGACGCGAATATGAAGCCAGCATCAGGATTGATTATTTGTCTAAGTTAAATGAAAAATATGAGGCATGGATTAAAGGTTACAACCTTGGAAAATTGCTGATTCTTGACAAAGATAAATTAGACTTTACCACGAACCCTGAAGATTTAGGTGCGGTGATACAAGCTATTGAGGCAGAAATTAACGGATTATTTTAATGAAAACTATAGGTATCATCCCTGCACGTTTTGCTTCTACCCGCTTTCCCGGAAAGCCTTTAGTGCAAATAGACGGAAAGAGCATGATCCGACGCGTATACGAACAGGCATCAAAAGCTTTAAGTCTGGATGATTTGGTAGTGGCTACAGATGACGAACGTATAGTGGCGGAAGTAGAAAGTTTTGGAGGTTCATATGTTTTCACCGGCAGCAACCATCAAAGCGGCACAGACCGCTGTGCCGAAGTTGTCAGTTTAAAACCAGGATTTGATGTAGCCATTAATATTCAGGGAGATGAGCCTTATATAGACCCTGCACAGATTGAATTGTTAGCAGGTTGTTTTAATGATCCATCTGTAAAATTAGCTACACTGGTTAAAGAAATTCATAGCCAGGAAGAGCTTTTTAACGCAAATATCCCAAAGGTATTGATCAACTCAAACCAACAGGCCATTTATTTTAGCAGGCACCCTGTTCCTTTTATCAGAAACGAGGAACAATCGAACTGGTTAAATGCCCACCAATTTTATAAACATATCGGCATTTACGGCTATACCATCCCAACCTTGTTGGCCATCACACAATTACCGCCTTCCTCTTTAGAAATCGCAGAAAGTCTGGAACAACTGAGGTGGATAGAAAATGGCTATAGCATCCAAACCAGGATGACATCTTTAGAAACCAGGGCGGTAGATACGCCAGATGATTTAAACAGAATTGTTAAGTTATAATTTGACTATGAAACAGCTGCTCACCCTTTTATCCCTGTCTGTTTTATTTTTTTTTGCCTGCAGCTCTTCAGATAACGGAAATATCGAAAGTGTTGTATCGAAACAAATGGTTAAGCCCTTTAGTGATTCTTTAAAGGCAGATACCTTTAATGTAGCACTTGCAGGCAATACGCCAAAAAACATGTCGCTAACCTTTACCATTCACAATTACAAAGGACAGGAGATCTATAAACAGATCATCAAAGGGGCAGAATTAATTGGCAACTATAAAAAAACACTGGATCTGGAAGGAGAAAAATCTCAGCTTAAATTTTTAAGAGAAGAGGTCAGCCTATTTTTTGAAGAAGAGAACTTTTTGGAGCCTGCTGTTACTGAACAGGAAGAGCCGGACCAGTATTCGCCAGATAAAGATTTCTATGCCGAATTAAAAAAAACAGGATTAAATGGTTTTAAGTACCGTCTGGGCAACGAGACTAAAATTTATATCGCCTGGTCGGCAAAAGATCAAAAAATCAAAATCTACTATAAGTGCTGTTAAAGGGCTTCGGTTATGCTGCTAAAACAAGCAGCAGCCTTAGTACTTAGTGTACAAATAACACTATAATTATGCTATGTTAGCATTGTACATTCATGACAATAACTTAGTATAATATGCAAAAATCGTATAACTAATACCTGAACAGGCCATATTCAGCTAAAAATTATTTAGTTGATTATATGGTAGTTATGAAATATTTAAGACTTTTTTTAGTAATGTCACAATAATTTAAAATAATCCTCCTATATTTACCTTAGTGTAATGATAGAAAGAACCACAATTAACACTACAACCTAAAGCATATTCTAACCAAATATATTACAAGAAGAGCCTGGCAAATTTGCCAGGCCTTTTTTTTAGCGCCAAATCCAGATATTTTTATAACTTTGTATCCCGTACAAAAACAATAAAGCAACACTAAAAACTGCTTTATCACACAAACACAAAAACATGACTAAGTATATTTTTGTTACGGGCGGTGTTACTTCCTCACTAGGCAAGGGCATCATTTCCGCTTCATTAGCTAAACTTTTACAAGCCAGAGGTTACCGTGTAACCATCCAAAAATTTGACCCTTATATCAATATCGATCCGGGAACACTAAACCCTTATGAGCATGGAGAATGCTTTGTAACCGAAGATGGTGCAGAGACTGACCTTGACCTTGGACACTATGAGCGTTTTTTAAATGTACCTACCTCTCAGGCAAACAACATCACCACCGGTCGCATCTATCAAAATGTGATCAACAAAGAAAGACAAGGTGAATACTTAGGCAAAACTGTACAAGTAGTACCTCATATTACAGACGAGATTAAACTAAACATGCGCAAGCTTGGTGAGACCGGCGAGTTTGACATCGTAATTACTGAACTTGGTGGAACTGTGGGTGATATTGAGTCCCTTCCATTTATTGAAGCGGTAAGGCAATTTAAATGGGAAGCGGGCTCTAATAATGCCATTGTAATCCATTTAACACTCATTCCGTACCTTGCAGCTGCAGGAGAATTAAAAACCAAACCTACCCAACACTCCGTTAAGGCATTATTAGAATATGGTATTCAGCCAGATATCCTTGTTTGTCGTACAGAACACCATATCAATATGGATATCCGCAAAAAGATTGCACTTTTCTGTAACGTAAATGTAAATGCGGTAATAGAGTCTATTGATGCTTCTTCTATTTATTCAGTTCCGCTTTTAATGATGAAAGAGCAACTGGATAAAACGGTATTGAGCAAGCTTAAATTACCCAACAAGAACGAACCTGACATGGAAAGCTGGAAAGACTTCCTGGGCCGTTTAAAAAACCCAACTTCCGAAATCAGAATTGGCTTAATTGGCAAATATGTGGAGTTGCCAGATGCGTACAAATCCATTATTGAATCTTTTATTCACGCAGGTGCCAAAAATGAATGTAAAGTACGCGTAGAATACGTGCATTCTGAAGAGGTTTTCCCTGACAATGCAAAAGAGAAATTAGGACATTTGGACGGTATACTGGTCGCACCGGGTTTCGGCAGCAGAGGTATTGAAGGTAAAATTGATGCCATTCGTTATGTCCGCGAAAATAATGTTCCCTTCTTCGGTATCTGTTTAGGTATGCAATGTGCGGTCATAGAATTTGGAAGAAATGTTCTTGGTCTTGCTAATGCAAACACTACGGAGATTGATGAAGAAGCACCGCATCCTGTAATTGACATGATGGAAGAACAAAAAACAGTGACCGACAAAGGAGGCACTATGCGTTTAGGTTCTTATCCATGCGATCTTAAAAAAGGCACAAAAGCTTATGCCGCGTACGGAAAATCTCATATCAATGAGCGTCACAGACATCGTTATGAATTCAACAATGATTATTTGAGCCAATATGAAGAAGCCGGAATGATTGCTTCGGGAATGAACCCTGACAGCCATCTGGTTGAAATTATTGAGCTTAAAAACCACCCTTTCTTTGTGGGCGGCCAATTTCACCCGGAATTAAAATCAACAGTTGCTAATCCTCACCCACTTTTTGTTAAATTTGTCGCCGCTGCGATGGAGCATGCAAAAAAGAAAATAAAATAATACGCGTTTAAACGACAATAATGGATAGAAATACGTTTACAGGATTATTCCTGATCATGATCGTTCTTGCTGGCTTTTTCTACTTTAATAAGCCATCAGAGGCCGAAATGAAGAAAGAGCGCGAAATACAGCGGATAGATTCTTTAAAAAGAGCCGGCGTAAATCCGGCAACAGAAGAGAAAGCCAAGGATACAACTACTGCTTTAATCAATGCTGCTCCCGCACTGGATTCTGCAACCCTAACAGGTCCTTTTGGAGCTAATTTAACAGGTACTGCCAGCACTAATGTACTGGAAAATGAAAAACTTAAAGTAACCTTTACAAATAAAGGTGGTAAAATAGCTTCTGTACAAATCAAAGGACAGGAATCGTACCACGGAAAGCCAGTTGTTTTATTTGATGGCGACCAAACCAAGTTTGGATTGGAATTGAATGTGAACGGTAAAACAGTAAAGACAGACGACTTGTTTTTTACGCCTTTAATCAGTGATTCTGCTTTAACGATGCGTGCTACTTATGGCGCTGGTAAATTTATAGATTTCATTTACAGCTTGAAAGCCAACAGTAACAATCTAGTTTTTAATGCTAACCTTATCGGCTTAAACCAGGTAGTACAAGGCAATTCAATTGTATTAAATTGGCAGGGTATTTTAAAAGAGCAGGAAAAATCATTAACCAATGAACAACATTACTCTGCACCTTATTATAAGTATGCAGATGAAAACCCTGACCATTTAAATTTTGCTAAGGATGAAGATGTAGCACTTACAAAAGGTAAAGTAGAATGGTTTGCCTTTAAGCAACACTTTTTCTCAGGCGTACTGGTACCTTCAGTTCCTTTTGAATCCGGAGATCTTTCGGTTAAAACCCTTACAGATCCTGGTGTAGTGAAATGGTATTCTGCCCGTATGAATTTACCTTTCAATCAACTGGCAGCACAAAACTATAGCATGAGCTTCTATTTCGGCACCAACAAGTTCGCTGAATTAAAAGAACAGGGACATGAAATAGAGAAATTGGTTGAAATGGGCTACTGGCCATTAAAATACATCAACAGGTTTGTGGTATTGCCGGTGTTCAACTTCCTTGAAGGTTTTGGTTGGAACTATGGCTTAATTATCCTGGTTTTAACCATCCTGTTAAAACTGGTGTTATCGCCCTTAACTTACAAGTCATACATCTCTATGGCTAAAATGCGGATTCTTAAACCAGAAATGGACGAGATTAAAGCTAAAGTAGGAGAAAGCAACCCAACATTACTACAACAGGAGTATTTAAAACTTTATAAACAAGTAGGTGTAAACCCATTGGGTGGTTGTTTACCCATGTTACTGCAGTTGCCAATTGTTATGGCCTTCTTCTTCTTTTTCCCTAACCTTTTCGAATTAAGGGGACAAAGCTTCCTGTGGATGCATGATCTTTCTACGTATGATGATTTCATTAAATTTGGTGTACATATTCCATTCCTTGGAGATCACTTAAGTTTAATGTGTATCCTAATGACGGTTTCAACCCTAATCTATACCTATTTTAATAACCAGGTATCTGGTGCAACCGGTCAGATGAAATATATTGGTTACATCATGCCAATTGTATTTTTGGGTGTACTGAACGATTATCCTTCAGGCTTAAACTACTATTATTTCTTAGCCAACATGCTCACATTCGGTCAGCAGTTCTTAATTAAAAGCATGGTCAATGACGAAAAAATACATGCTACCTTAAAAGAGAACAAAAAAAGACCTGAAGAAACGAAGAAAAAATCAAAGTTCCAGGCTCGTTTGGATGACTATATGCGTCAGCAAGAAGTGAACAAGATCCAGGATAAAAAAAATAAATAATCCTACATCAATCGATTAAACAGAAAAAGCACCTCATGAAGGTGCTTTTTCTGTTTAATAACCTTTCCTTTTAAACAATTTGTAATAAAAACGCTAAACAATCCCCAATTGTGCTAAAAATTTACAATTTTTAGGTTTGAATCTTTTGATCATATAAATCAGCCACAAACATGCAGGGAAAACTAGTATTATTATTTCTTTTCATTACAGAATTAGCTTTCGCACAAAAAAAACCACTCAACCATACTGTTTACGATTCCTGGGAAAATACAGGACTAAAAAAACTGTCAGATAACGGGCAATGGACGGCCTTTACCATCGTTAAACAAGAAGGCGACGGTATCCTGTATTTTAAAAACGTAGTTAATAACGCTGCGTTTAATGTACCAAGGGCCAGCAATGTACAGTTCACTGCCGACAGTAAATTTGCGGCCTTTCTCATCAAACCTACTTTTCAAGAGGTTCGTACGGCAAAAATTAAAAAGAAAAAACCAGAAGAACTGCATAAAGACACACTTGGTATCGCAAACCTGCTGAATTCAACCGTGCTAAAAATTGCAAAAGTTAAATCTTTCAAAATTTCCGAAAATGGCTCCAGCCACCTGGCTTACCAACCAGAGCCACAACAGGATTCTACTAAAAAAAATAAAGGTACGGAGGCTCCAACTAAAACAGAGGGGACAGACTTAATTGTCCGTAACTTTTTAACCGGAAGCCAGCGTACTTTTAATTATGTAAACGACTATCAGTTCAGTAAAGATGGCAAGTTGCTTGTACTGGCCTGCACAGGCAGCAAAAAAGATAAAGCAGCTGTCCAGGGTGTTTTCCTTTATAATACAGAAAAGGGAACCTTAAAGACTTTGGTTAAAAACAAAGGAAATTTCAAAGGATTCATTTTTGACGAAGACAGTGAACACCTGGCCTTTCTTGGCGAAAGCAGTCCCGAAAAAGCAGAAATTAAAGATTATAGCATCTATTATAACTCACCTAGTTTAGATACCGCACAAGTATTGGTAGATCGGGAAATCACCGGTATGCCGGCCAAATGGGCGGTTAGCGGAGATGGATTGCTAAGTTTCAGCAAAGATGGGGAAAAGCTTTTTTTCGGTATCGCCCCTATAAAAATTGCAAAAGATACCACCCTGGTAGATTTTGAACATGCTAAACTAGACATATGGGGTTATAAGGATGACTACCTGCAACCCATGCAATTGAAAAATCTGGAAAAGGATTTAAAAAGAAGCTTCCTTTCGGTGATCAACATTTACAGCAGCGATCCTAAAATTATACCCTTAACGGATTTAAAGATTCCCGATGCCAGTATCGTCAATGAAGGTCTTGCCAGTTATGTGCTGGCCTCTACAGATGCTGGCTACAGGTTAGAAAGTCAGTGGACCGGAGAATCCTTCCGTGATTATTACCTGTCTGACCTCAAAAACGGGACAAAGAAAAAAATCCTTTCTCGGGTAAAGGGCGCAGTGGCCTCTCCCGGGGGCAACTACATCATCTATACAGATGGTAAAAACCAGGGCATCTATACCTATGCCATTTCCTCAGGCAAAACTACGCAGCTCAATGATGGTATAAATGTCAAGTTCAATGATGAAGAAAACGATGTACCTGCAGAAGCCAGACCCTATGGTATTGCTGGATGGACAGAAGAGGACAAATCGGTTTTGATCTATGATAAATATGACATCTGGTCTTTTTCGCCCGATGGCAAAACCGCTGCAAAAAACATCACTAATGGATTTGGCAGACAAAATGGTTTAACTTTTCGCTACCAAATTGTAGATCCGGAAGAAAGGTTCATTACAAAAAAAGAAGCCATCTGGCTTACTGCTTTCAATCGTGCAAGCAAAGAAAATGGCTTTTATCGTAAAAATATATCCGACAACAAAAATCCAGAACGCATTGTAATGGGGCCATTCCATTACTCTGAACTTGTAAAAGCTAAAAATGCAAATCGCTACTTATACGATAAAAGTAATTATACGAGTTCACCAAATATTTTTACTTCTGCAGATTTAAAAACAGAAGTTAAGCTAAGCAATACCAATCTTCAGCAACAGAACTACAATTGGGGAACAGCAGAACTTGTAAAATGGACGACTCCTAAAGGACTTGCTGCAGAAGGCATTTTGTACAAGCCAGAAGATTTCGATCCTACAAAAAAATACCCGATGATCGTTTATTTCTACGAGAAACTAAGTTCGGGTTTGTATGATTATATTGCTCCCGCACCCACCCCATCCAGACTTAACATTTCTTTTTTTGTAAGTAATGGCTATCTGGTATTTGCTCCGGATATCAGTTACGAAATTGGTTATCCTGGCAAATCTGCTGAAGAATTCATCAATTCCGGCGTTGAAAGCTTAAAAAAGAACAGTTGGGTTGAGGGATCAAAAATAGGCATACAGGGACAAAGCTGGGGAGGTTATCAGGTTGCCCACCTCATTACCAGAACAAATATGTATGCTGCAGCATGGGCGGGTGCACCGGTAGCAAACATGACTTCTGCCTACGGTGGTATTCGTTGGGATAGTGGAATGAACAGACAGTTCCAATACGAGAAAACCCAAAGTCGCATAGGTGCCACACTTTGGGAAAAACCTGAATTATATATTGAGAACTCACCATTATTTTCTTTACCTAAAGTCAACACACCAGTAGTAATCATGTCTAATGATGCAGATGGTGCCGTACCATGGTATCAGGGGATTGAGATGTTTACAGGATTAAAAAGATTAGGTAAACCGTCATGGCTGTTAAACTACAATAATGAAGCTCATAACCTGATGCAACGTCAAAATAGAAAAGACATTCAAATCAGGGAGCAACAATTTTTTGATTATTATTTAAAAGGTGCAAAAGCCCCAGTTTGGATGACGGGCGGGATCCCTTCCACAGAAAAAGGAAAAAGCTGGGGATTTGAGCTTACGGATGATAAACCTTAAATTACAGGCCTAAACAAATAAACTAATGGCATTAAGCAGAATCTGGTCTGCATTTATTATCGTTGCAATACTAGTTGCGGCAATTAAATGCTTCTTTTTTGGACAGTCTGATATTTTTAACTGGATGGTTGTTGGAAAATCCGGAGATGAAGGTAACCCCTTAAAAGTTGACGGCGTAATCGAAACTTGCTGGACAGCAGTAAACATTTGTTTAAAGCTTGTTGGGATCATGGCTTTGTTTATGGGCTTTATGAGTATTGCAGAAAAAGCTGGTGGCATTCGTATGCTGTCAAAAATTATCGGCCCGTTTTTTTCTAAGTTGTTTCCGGAGGTTCCAAAAGGACATCCTGCAACGGGACATATGGTCATGAATTTTTCTGCTAATCTTTTGGGTTTAGACAATGCGGCTACACCATTCGGCTTAAAAGCAATGGAAAGTCTTCAGGAACTAAATCCCAATAAGGATACGGCCTCCAATGCGCAGATTATGTTTCTATGCCTCCATGCCTCAGGACTGACCCTAATTCCAGTGAGCATTATAGCAGTACGTGCGTCATTAAACTCGGCCAACCCAACCGAGATATTTATCCCATGTATGATTGCCACCTTCGTAGCCACCGTTGCGGCTATGCTCATTGTATCTTTTAAACAGAGGATCAACATTCTTCAGCCTGTTATCTTATCCTGGATACTAGGCTTATCCGCAGTTATTGCAGCAATGGTTTTATACCTTACCAGTCTAAGCAGTACTGGTCTTCAGTCCTTTTCCGGAATATTGAGCAACGGTATTTTACTGCTCATCTTTCTTTTGATTGTACTTGGCGGACTTTACAAAAACGTAAATATATTCGATGCTTTTATTGAAGGTGCTAAAGGTGGATTTGATACTGCCGTTCGGATCATCCCTTATTTGGTTGGGATGCTTGTTGCCATCAGTTTACTTAGAACGAGTGGCACATTTGATCTTGTGATTAACGGGATGAAAAGTGTTTGCGCTTTTCTGGGTGCCGACACCAGATTTATAGATGGAATACCAACCGCATTGATTAAGCCATTAAGTGGCGGAGGTGCAAGGGGGATGATGATAGATACGATGACTGTACATGGTCCGGATTCGTTTGCAGGACGTTTGTCTAGTATTCTGCAGGGATCATCAGATACTACTTTTTATGTTATAGCCGTGTATTTCGGAGCGGTAAATATCAAAAATACAAGATATGCCGTAGGCGCTATGCTCCTGGCAGATCTTGTAGGCGTTTGCACTGCCATAGGCTTGTGCTATTTATTCTTCGGCTAGAGTTATAGTTTACACTCCCGGCGAAAGTTCGCTGGTATGTGTGGCCAAATGGCCTATAATCCTGTCCAACACTCCGGATTCAATAGCGACATGCTTAGATGAACGCCAGGTTGCCGTATTGTCTATCCATACGCAAAAAGAATGATAGCCATCTACCATCACTGCATAAGTTTCATGGAAATCATCATGGATCCGCATACAGAAACCTTTAATAGGTTTACCCTGTACATCAAACTGAAAGTTTAGATAATTGCTTAACATAATTTATATCTGGTTATTTTAAACCATACAACAAAACTAACGGACGAATGTTTAGCAATCCTCAATTTTGTAATATGTAATTGTTAATTCTAGTTTATTTATAATTCCACTATTATGAACTATTGCGGTAGGCAGCTGGTAAAATCATATAGTATTTAGTACAGTAGTACTCAGACGGCCAATTGAACCCCTACCATTTTTACCAGGTTATCAATGTCAAATGGTTTAGGTAAAAAATCATTAGGTGAGCCCGGGAACTGAAGCAAGCTTTGTAAATTATGACTTGCGGAAATCATGATCACAGGGATATTTTTAAAAATTGAATGGCCTTTAATAGACTTACAAATGTCCCTTCCGTCCATTCCGCCCAGCATTACATCCAGTAAAATTAAATCTGGCTTAATTTCATCTATGCGGTCCATCACCCCCTCTCCTGTATTTAATGTGTCCACTTCATAACCTTCGTCTTCAAGAATTATTTTGATGACCTCTAGAATGTCGTTATCATCGTCTACAGCAAATATTTTTTTAGGCTTCATTATAACCTCTGCAAAGCCATTAACATGCCAAATTCAAACCATACAAGATAAAGTTGTAGCTAAAAAACCTGGATTTAAATTTAAATGAATATTATACTAAAATAATTAGCATATTTGCAATCATCTATCCTGATCAAAAATGTTGTATGCTGTTGTAGATATAGAAACCACCGGTGGATATCCCGCTGGAAATGGGATTACAGAAATTTCCATACTGATCCATAATGGAAATGAAGTAACAGACTCTTTTGAAACACTCATCAACCCGGGCCAGTGGATTCCAAAACACATCGAAGCGCTCACAGGTATTGACAATGAGATGGTTGCTGATGCACCTGCTTTTAGCGATGTAGCTGAAAAAATATACCATCTTTTATATGACAAAATATTTGTAGCACACAATGTTAATTTCGACTTTTCCTTTATCAGGCACCAGCTGGCTTTATGTGGTTATGAATTACAATGCAAAAAATTATGTACCGTAAGGTTAAGCCGTAAACTTTTACCAGGTCATTTATCATACAGTCTGGGTAAACTCTGTACCTCACTAGGCATCGAAATCAACAACAGGCACAGGGCTGGCGGCGATGCGGCAGCAACTGCCATTCTATTGACCATGCTTTTGACAGCAGACGATACCGGTATCATTACACAAGCCTTAAACCGTGGTTCAAAGGAACAGGCCCTTCCCCCAAATCTTCCTAAATCTGCAATAGAACGATTGCCTCAAAGCCCTGGTGTCTACTATTTTAAAGACCATAAAGGGGATGTGATCTATGTAGGAAAAGCCAAAAACCTTAAGAAGAGGGTTTGCTCTCATTTTACCGGCAACAATACCAGCAGACAACGACAAGATTTTCTGAAAAACATTTACCATGTAGATTTTGAAATCTGCGGTACTGAACTCATGGCCTTTATACTGGAAGCAGCAGAAATTAAACGCCTTTGGCCGGAAAACAACAGGGCCATGAAACGCCCCGAGCAAAAATATTGTCTTTTCTCTTTTGCCGATCAAAAAGGTTATATGCGCCTTGGGATTGAGAAACACAAACCATTCATTACACCTTTATTTAGTTTTAACAGCATCCTGGACGGACATAATTTATTAAGGAAACTGATCAAAGATCATAAACTTTGTGAACGGTTGTGTTTCATTCAGAAAAACAGATCGGCCTGTACAGGGCACGAATCTGGTCACTGTAGTGGTGCTTGTATTGGCGAAGAATCTTCCGCCGCATACAACGTTCGTGTTAAATTTGCCATAAAAGATCTTAAATCAATGCTGCCTTCTTTTGCATTGATTGATGAAGGCCGAAATAGTGAAGAACAAAGCTGTTTATGGGTTCAGGAAGGGAAATTCTGCGGCATGGGGTATATCTCGCACTATAGTGATGTAAATGACCTCCCGGGCTTAAAATCGGTTATACAGCCCTACCCCTCTAATGATTATATCCTAAACCTCATTATGACTTACGCCGATGCTCATCCGGAAAAGAAACTGAGTATTTAGATCCTGGATTAATCCAAGTTTCAGATGTCTGTGCCGTGTTAAATTGGTAATAAAAAAGGCTAATTATGCAGTGCGATAAGTGTGCCGCAGCTGGTCCAGATACTATATATCAATCCAAATAACAGACAATACAAAAGGATATCTGTCTCTTTTCTCAGATTGATCCAGAATACAACAATAGACATCAGCGGGCAGGTTACCATGAAGATAAAAACAATTGTAGCCAGCGTTACAAAAAAATCCTGATTATAATCCATGAGCAGTATCCGGATGCCAAAATGTATAAGCCAAACAAAAATTGGCGAAATGAAGCAAAGCAACCATTTCCAAACCTGTTTAAGCTTGAGCTGTTCGGGAAATGTACTGCGGAAATTACGAATTAACAATAAAATGGTAACAGCTACAAGCAAAACAAGAATTCCAATCTGGATATATTTAATTCGGATCGTATCAGCGCGCGTATTGACGCTACCTGAAGAAACAAGCTTGCCGCGGCTATACTGCTTAACGCTGGTTCGTTCTCCATTGACAAATGTTTGTATCAATACTTTTGTACCACTGCTGTCCCTGGTGGTCCAGGTGGAGTCTTCCAGTCCCATTTTGTAAAATCCCTCTATAATTAGCTGACTATTTTTTGTTCTGCTGAACCTGCCATCCAAACGCCCGCCATTAAACCTTAAAGCATCGGTACCCCAAGCCGTATTGATGGCAAGATTTGTCACTTTGCCAGGGGGAATCAGGCTTGTGCTGTCTGAGATCTGCTCTCGGATAGCTTCATCAAGATCTTTAACGGAGCGGTTCTTATTATAATCATCAGCCATGACTGGCTTTGCGATAAACATTTGATTGACTTCAACAACGAGCAACGAATCTTTTTTGTAAAATTCAAACCCTTCATATAGGCTGGGATCTGGTAATACAGTACTGCACAACAGCACATACTGCGGCTGATCAAATGATTGGATATACCTTTGCTGAGTAGTGGCACAGAATGAAAAAATAGCAACAGCCCCGATAAACAAAGCGCTTAAGCGTGTTAATAAAGAGTTTACAACAATTACTACCTTCGGATTGGTTTTTATATAGAACCAGCCCAGCAGTAACATCGATAAGGCTATCAGATCGGTTGCATCCACAGTCCGCTGAATGCTAAAGATGGTATTTACCTGTTCAATAAATCCTGACGCGTATTCGCTTTTCCACCAGACAAATAGTAGTCCGGTAAAGACAAAGACCCATATTTTTTGACGAGGAAAGACCGCTGACCAGAAAATCGGAAAAATAAACAATCCGCAGAAATCGGAAAGTTTCCCGGTAAGCATATTATGAAATGTTGCTTTAAGCAAAAAGTCGTTAAGGATTAACAACGCAAGGCAACAGATGAAAAGCGGCGACAATAAATGTCTTAAACGGTGATGCATGCTTATTGAATTTTATGTCTCTATTACTGGCGACTTTAAGGTTTTACTGGTGGTAAAACAACAGGTATTTGCTCATGTTGAATTTTATATTCGATAAAGCCATTGTACTTGTAGGATAGCTCTGCTCCTTCACCGCATACCGTGAAAAATAGGCTTTTAGCCAGATGTGTAACATCAATTTTGAATTCGCTCTTTGACTTTGGGGCCAACTTCTGGTATTGACGCAAGTAGCTTGGGTCATTGTATTGGTCTTGCATGTAGCGACTCTTGTTTTCCTTTGCTTCCAACGCAGTGTAAAGATTTTCTTTTTTATCATACACATACCTGGCTGTTTCTGGTTTAGGAAAAGTGTTATAATGCTGATTTGCATAAATAACATCCTTATTAAACCTTTTTTCCTGTTCATACTGGCTTTTCAGATCCAGGACTTCCTTCCACTGCTGCTCTCCCTTATCTTGTTTTTGCTTAAGATAGCCCTTTTCACCCCCATAGTTGGAGAGTTTGATGACTTCTCCTTTTTCAGTAGCAACAATGATGGCCACAAAGTCTTCATACTCTCTTTTGGTGGCATTATGCACAAAGATAAAGTCGTTATAACCTGCGTTATTTACGTAAGAAAAAGAAGTGTTGACTGAAGAAGTTGACCTGTGGAATTCAGGGGGAAGAGCAGCTAATGTAAATTCGGCTAGTTTTCCAGATTTAAGGTATACAAAGGGAGCATCAAAACAGTTGGCGTTTTCATTAAACACAGGCCTTATGCTGTCATTGGCTAGCTGTGCATATGTTTTACTTCCACGCTCAAAACCAATGAAGTTAATTCTGGCACCTGTTTTTAGAGAAGGGTTATGGTGCGCAAAAACCTCAAACAGTTCCTGACGATCAGCAGAGAAAAGCAGTTGGTCTTTTTCGAAACGATAGGTACCAAAAACCAAGGTAGCATATCCATACAATAGATAAGTACCGTCTTCAAAAAGCACAATACCTGAACTGTTACCATAACGACCAGCATATTTTTTATACCTGGAATCTTTCGGATTTTGTTGCTGTGCGGATGTTGAAGTCATAAAGAAAAGAATACCAAATAAACTCAGGACAAAAAATAAAGTAATTTTACACGGCTTGTACGTTGACATAAACTTGGCTCATAAGATATAATCGTTAGCTAATAGTTTCTAAATTCATTCGCTTTAGCTGCAATGGCACCTTGAAATTGTATCAGCTGTTCTTTGTTAGCGGTTATGGCTTCAATTTTAAATGGATAGCTAACCTGTTGATTAGCGCTGGTCCACTTGCCCGAAACCTGGCTGCCGGATACTATTCCGAAAAAAATACCCGAGAAATTTGGTGTGGCCTGCTCAACTAAAACAATATTGCCGTCCTTATTTCTATATCCGTTTAATAACAGGTATCCCTTTTGACCGTCATATTTATAGGCACCAATAATCGGATCAGCATTTGTGCCTTCCTCCAGCCCTTGTAAATAGAGACTGATTTTAATCGAATTGTTTAAGGTTCCCTTGAAAAGTTTCCCTGTTTGTGCAAATGTCTGGGATGTTAAGCCGAAAACCAAAAGTATAATTAAAATGCGCATATTTTGAAGTTGAATGTTAATGAAATTTGAAAACTGGTATTTAGCGACAATTATTGGACATGCCTTACTATTTTAACAACTTTAAAGGTTTATAGTTTTTTTTTAGAAATCCTACTCAAAAAAGTAAGCATCGCCACTAAACAATCTTTATACGGATAGGTTCCTTAATATGCTTTACATCTATGACCTTTCCCTTTTGGGTGATGCTTACCTTATTTTGTTGATGTAGGGCTAAAGCAGCATGAACCACCTCCGTCATATGTTTTCGCCAGTCATTAGGAAATAACATGCGGGCAATTTCAGAGGGGCAAGTACTTTTTTCAGCACCCCGCTGGGTTGCAACTGTTAGAATTGCTGCTGATAAATCTACAATCAAAGCGCCTGTGTGTTTTTCTTGTTTCATATATCTCAATATTAATGGATGAAGGCTCCATGCCCTTCAACAGATCATTCAGCTAAACAACTGTGGCGAAACATTGTTGATGACAAAGCATGACAAGTCAAATAATCAAAGATAAGTTTTGTGGTTATTCTGGGATTGCAACAATTCTAATCAAAATCAAGGATGCATAGTATGGAAAACAAAGGTTTTGTAATTGTAAAAGGTGCCAGAGAACATAACCTGAAAAATGTAAGTTTAAGCATCCCAAGGGATGCTTTTGTAGTTTTTACCGGTGTATCAGGCTCCGGTAAATCTTCACTGGCCTTTGGGACGCTATATGCCGAGGCACAGCGGAGATACCTTGAATCCGTTTCCCCTTACGCCCGTCGTCTGTTCAATCAGATGGCCATTCCGGAGGTAGACGAAGTTGAAGGTCTGCCACCTGCGATTGCCCTCCAGCAGCAGCGGGGCGCATCCAATTCCAGGTCATCGGTTGGAAGTGTGACTACTTTGTCTAACCTGTTGCGAATGCTGTACTCGAGGGCAGGAGATTATCCAGAAGGCCAGGAGATCATCTATGCGGAGGGTTTTTCTGCAAACACTCCTGAAGGTGCATGCCCGCAGTGCCACGGTATTGGCCGGGTATACGAAGTAACAGAAAAATCAATGGTTCCCGATGATTCCCTGACGATCAGGGAAAGGGCAATTGCGGCATGGCCTACAGCCTGGCAGGGACAAAATCTCCGGGATATTCTGATTACCCTAGGCTATGAAGTGGATACACCATGGAGAAAACTACCTAAAAAAGACCGGGACTGGATCTTATTTACCGACGAACAACCCGTAGTCCCGGTATATCCTCGTTTTACCGCCGAACAGGTGAGAAAGGCCATTGCAAATAAAATGCAGCCAGACTACATGGGTACATTTACCGGCGCAAAAAAATACGTTATGCAAACCTTTGCCGATAGCCAGAGCCAGCTTATGAAAAAACGAGTGAGCCAGTTTATGCTCAGTGCGCTCTGCCCGCTGTGCCAGGGCAAAAAGCTCCGGAAACAATCACTAAGTGTAAAATTCGATGGTAAAGACATCAGCCAGATGCACGCTTTGTCTCTGGACGAGTTACATGCTGTATTCCAGAGGCATGCCAGAGCCGATAATGAGTTTAATAAAACTAAAGAAGCTGCGCATCCGGAGAAAGGCATGGTGACCCAGCGCATCGCTGAAGACCTGGTATCTAGACTGGAGACCATACTTGATCTCGGTTTGGGCTACCTGAGCCTTGATAGAAGTACACCCAGCCTTTCTCCGGGTGAACTTCAGCGTCTGCGGCTGGCTACGCAGATCCGGTCTAATTTATTCGGGGTTGTTTATGTCCTGGATGAACCATCCGCCGGATTGCACCCCGCGGATACCCAGGCTTTATTGAGAGCGCTTGATAAACTTAAGGCTGCTGGCAACTCACTATTTTTGGTGGAACATGAAATTGACGTGATCCGTCACGCTGAGTGGATTGTAGATGTGGGCCCTGGTGCGGGCGAAAATGGCGGACAAATCCTGTACAGCGGTAAGCCTGAGGGGCTCAAATACATCAAAAATTCCCAAACTAAAGACTATATCTACCATCAAAAAAATACTATTAATGAACATCCACGTGCGCCTTCAGCATGGCTAAAGCTGGAAGGTCTGAACCGCAATAACCTCAAGAACCTGAGTGTAGAATTTCCACTTGGTGTTTTGACCAGTGTAACCGGTATCTCCGGTTCCGGTAAAAGCACATTGGTCAGCCAGGTACTGGTGACATTGGTTTCGGCAGCAATAGGACAAAAATCTGCTGATACACCCGATGAAAGCAGCGCTGATCTATTGCAGGAGCAGCCGGGACAGATGGAAGGAAAAATCACCGAAGGGGTTAATCAGATCAAAAGACTGGTTCAAGTGGATCAAAAGCCGATAGGCAGGACACCACGATCTAATTTAGCGACCTATACCGGTCTGTTCGATCCCATACGAAAACTCTTTGCAACTACGCCAGCAGCCCGGAAGCGGAAATACGATGCAGGTCGTTTTAGTTTTAACGTTTCGAAAGGCCGCTGTCCACATTGTCAGGGGGAAGGCTTTGTTATGGTAGAATTGCTATTTTTACCAAGCGTGTACAGTCCCTGTCCGGTCTGTAAGGGAACACGGTATAATGAAGAAACCCTGGAAATTGAATATAACGATAAAAACATTGCCGAAGTCCTTCAGATGAATGTAGACCAGGCATGGGACTTTTTCAGCGAAGATGCCACACTTGCACGCGGGCTGAATATTGTCAGGCAGGTCGGATTGGGCTATTTAAAGCTGGGACAGCCTGCTACCGAACTTTCTGGTGGTGAAGCGCAGCGCATTAAACTGGCTACGGAGCTTCAGCGCAACCAGCAGGGTAAAACGCTTTACATTATGGACGAACCTACCACTGGCCTGCATCCGGCCGACGTAGAGAAACTGATGGTTCAGCTCAATTACCTGGTAGACCAAGGCAATACCGTTATTCTGGTAGAGCATGACCTTTCTGTGATCGCCGCCAGCGACTGGATTATGGAAATCGGCCCCTCGGCTGGAGCAAAGGGCGGCAAAGTGGTATGCAGTACGGCCCCCCGGCAGTTCCTTACATCTGGCAACACCCGTACGGCGCCTTTTCTCGCTGCTTACCTGGATCCATCTTAGAGTTTTTACACTCCGGGTTTCTCCAGCTATAGTTTACTGGATCTGGTAAAAATCTGCTTATCCCAACGGGATGTTTTTTTGGTGATGATGGGCTTTGTCAGGTAGATCAGTGTGTTGTTTTTTGAGATGATTTCACTATAGGGCGCATGGAACTCGGTGTCTTCTGGCATGACGAGTTTTCCATTTCTGAGAAATGCCTTGTAGATATCGCCGCTTTCCCGCTTTTGTAATTTACTGGTCCAGTCTATAATGGTAGCATAACCATTCTCAAAAGATATTTCCAGGTGCCTGGTCGTTTTCTTATCCACCCATATCCCTTTAAAAAGCTTTTCCGCCTGTGGTGTGGAGGGCGACTGGGCTTGACCAGGAGCAGCAGTAAGTAATAAAAATATTAGCACCGGGATGTGTTTGATATACGTCATCATCTGTTTGACTAGATTGGCTAATTTCATATTTATATACGGAGCTTAAATGATTGATATGTAAGCGCTCCGAAAACAAAAAGCCCTTAACAATAAAGTTAAAGGCTTTTGATGTACACCCAATAGGATTCGAACCTATGACCTACGGTTTAGAAAACCGGTGCTCTATCCAGCTGAGCTATGGATGCATTTCCCTTCGGAGCGCCAAAGATAGGAGTAATACGCTACATGCGCAAATCTATTTTAAATTAATAGTGCATTTAAAGCTCAACAAGCTTTATATCAGCCTCCAATTAATTTAAAAAATTAAGCAACATCGTCTACAAATTATCCTCAACCCTAGCGGTGCTAAGGATTTGGTTCGGTATTTGTTTAAATTAACTAAATTCTAATATTTTTGCGCACAAAGAGCGATAGATCCTACATACCCTATGAATGAATACAATGTTGACCTTACCAATTGCGACCGTGAACCCATACACGTTCCAGGAAAAATTCAGTCTCACGGCTTTCTCATCGCCGTACATGCCGATAACCTGAACGTATCTTATGTTAGCGAAAACATTGAAGATTACCTCTCGGTGGATGCAAAACAACTATTGGATTTACCGATTGCTGATTTAAATAAAAACATTCCCGCTTTTAAAGATGAACTGGATTTTGCTCAGCTGCTTAAACTTGGAAAAAGTCAGCAGACATTTGAGGTTATCAACCCCTATAAATTAAAGATTAACGAGGAGCTATTTTACCTGATTATCCACCAAAGTAATTCAGCGTATATCCTAGAATTTGAACCGGCCACGTTAGAATTTGACATTCAACACCTGATCGGCAAATCCATCTCCGAAATCCTGGCCAGCAAAAATCTCGATGGTTTATTGAGCCATTCTGCCCATGAAGTCAAAAACTTGATTGAATACGACAGGGTAATGATTTACCGCTTTGCTGAAGATGGGCATGGAGAGGTAGTAGCAGAGGTAAAAAATGAAGAATTGGAACCTTTTTTTGGACTTCACTACCCGGCAACAGACATCCCCAAACAAGCAAGGGAATTGTATAAATTAAATTTTACCAGGATCATTGCCGACGTAAATACCAACAGTGCGGCAATTTCAACCTATACCAATACGCCGCTGGATTTAACCCATTCCAGTCTACGGGCCGTATCGCCCATACACATCCAGTACCTGAAAAATATGGGTGTAGCCAGCAGTTTCAGTATTTCTTTAATTGCACATGGAGAACTTTGGGGATTGGTGGCCTGTCACAATTACGGTCCTAAATTTATAGATTATAAAGCCAGAGAAGGCGCCAAGTTAATTGGACAGATATTATCTTCTGCATTAGAATACAGACAGGGGGAAGAAGACACAGAAAAAAGCAATAACCTTAAAGAGGCCATCCAGGAAATTTCAGGGTATCTGGAAAAAGATGCCGATTTGGTTTCTGCGTTAACCAACCATAAACTGTCCTTATTGGACGTAACCAGCGCCGAAGGTGTGGCCATTTTATTTGAAGGCCGGTTTGAAACTCTTGGAAAAACCCCGGCAAAGGAGCAGTTGATACCGCTTTTTAACTGGCTTAAAGATACCATGCAGGAATCGGTATACCACACTCATCAATTACCCGAAGTGTTTAAGCCAGCCAGAGATTATGCAAACATAGCAAGTGGAATAATGGTTTGCATGTTGAGCAGAGACCTTTCAGAATTAATTGTATGGTTTAAACCAGAACAGATTCAAACCATACAATGGGCAGGTAATCCAGAAAAACCAACAGAAAAAGGCGAAGATGGCCTCTTAATCCTTAGTCCCCGTAACTCTTTTGAAAGTTGGGCAGAACAGGTGAGAAATACTTCTATCCGCTGGACAAAGGAAGAATTTACAGGAATCTTGAAGCTCAGGGAAAAAATCATCAGCACCATCAATAAAAAAGCCAGTGAGATCAGAATCCTCAATGAACGTTTAAAATTAGCCTATGAAGAGCTGGATACTTTTAGCTACACGATATCACATGATTTAAGAACACCATTAACCTCTATAAAAAGTTACACAGAATTATTTTTGGCCCAGAACAAATCTATAGATGAAAAGGGCAAAAAATTACTCGATCGTGTAATTAATGGTGCAGACAGAATGAATTTTCTGATCAATGAAATTTTGAAACTGGCAAGAGTAGGCCGTTCTGAAGTGGACTTTGTTAGCATTACAATGGGTAAATTGATTAAAGACATTACCCGGGAAGTTGTTTCTGCTTATAAGGCAGAAAATGCCAAAATCATTATTGGGGAATGCCCAGACTTACAGGGAGACCAAACGATGATTTCTCAGGTGTTTAACAACATCATTGGCAATGCCGTAAAATATGCCTCAAAATCTACTTTGCCCCAAATTTCTATTGAAGGTAAGGCAGATGAAGATGAAATTATTTATGCGGTTAAAGATAATGGCATTGGTATTGATGTAAACTATCACGACAAGGTGTTTGAATTGTTTAAACGCATGGAAAATGTGAAAGATTACGAGGGAACAGGAGTCGGCTTGGCTATTGTTAAACGTATCATTGAGAAGCATAACGGACGCATTTGGTTCGAGAGTGAGTTGGGAACAGGTACAATATTTTATATAGCATTTAAAAAATAAGACTATGATTTCGCCGGATATATTTTATGTAGAAGATGACCAGGATTTTGCTTTTATCCTGGAACATGCAATGAAGGAAGTTAGAGAAGATTTGACCTTAAGCGTAGTAGAAGATGGAAGGGATGCAATCAGGAGCCTGGAGAAGTTTGTAGAGAACAAAAACAAACCTAAACTTATTTTACTGGACCTTAATCTTCCCGGACTTTCTGGGCTTGATATCCTGAAAAGAATCAAGGAAATCCCCTACTTACGTTTTACACCAGTTATCCTATTTTCTACTTCTGATGATCCAACGGATGTTAAGGCCTCTTATGAATTCGGTGCAAACGCCTATATCACGAAACCTTCTGGTTACAACAACCTGGTTACTTGTATAAGGTCAATGCATGAATTCTGGTTTAACCAAAACAGGACCATCAACTAAATTACCGTCTACCAGTATAACTTAGTGAAAACTATGTTAATTTTGAAATCTGGTTGAACAGCGGTAACATGGAAAAAGATAAAAAAGCAAAAAAGCCCGGGATTTTCACCCTTCTAAAGCCCTATAAGGGATTAATATCTTTACTTGTCCTATTTGCCTTATTGAGTAACGGAATTAACTTATTACTCCCGAAACTCATTGCCAGAGGCATTGACACTTACACCAAAGGCAGCTTCAACAGCAATGAAATAGCCTTACATTTTGGTATTGCTATAGGACTCATCTTCATCTTTACTTATCTTCAAAGCATTGTTCAAACCTATGCTTCAGAACGTGTGGCACGAGATTTACGCAGTAGGTTAGCGCATCAGATTTCCAGGCAAAGCCATGCAATGGTTGAATCCCTGAACCCATCAAAGCTACTAACCAACTTAACTGCAGATGCCGATTCCATTAAGCTCTTTGTATCGCAAGCCATAGTTTCCATTACCTCTTCCATTTTTCTGATTGTAGGCGCCAGTATATTGCTGCTAAACATCAACTGGAAATTAGGTTTATGCATCATCACCATTATCCCCATCATTGGCATTACATTTTATCTGGTTTTAAAAAAGGTAAAAGTGCTATTTGTTCAGAGCAGAGAGGTGATTGACTGGCTAAACAAAGTGATTAACGAAAGTATATTGGGATCTGCCATTATTCGCGTAATCAATTCTCAGCAATTGGAATACGATAAGTTTATTACAGCTAATGCCAAGGCAAGAAACCTGGGCCTGGCCATACTTAAACTGTTCGCCGGTTTAATTCCGGTGATCATATTCATCTCCAACCTTGCTGGTTTAACCATATTAGCGCTTGGTGGCCATTTTGTGATCACAGGGAGCATGTCGCTGGGGGAATTTGCAGCCTTTAACTCCTACCTCAGCATCCTCATCTTCCCCATATTGGTTATTGGTTTTATGAGTAATGTAATGGCGCAAGCTACAGCATCTTATCAGCGAATAGCCTCCGTTTTAGATAGTCCGGAACTACTGGATGAAGGAGAGCTTAGTGAAATGACAGGAAATATGACTGTAGAAAATATTTCCTTAAACTTTGGACAAAAGCCGGCACTCAAAGACATTAGTTTTACTTTAAGGGCTGGATCTAAAACGGCCATCATAGGCCCCACCGCAGCAGGTAAAACCCAACTCTTGTACCTGCTAACTGGTTTAACCAAACCAAGCCATGGCTTGATACTATTTGATGGCCATGATTTACAAAATTACAATCAGGATGCCTTTTACAGTCAATTGGGTTTTGTATTCCAGGACAGCATCATCTTTAACATGAGCATCCGTGAAAATATTGCCTTTAGCAAAGCGGCCACAGACCAGTCTTTAGAAAAAGCTATTGAAACAGCAGAATTAAAGGACTTTATAGCAGGACTTCCTGAAGGATTGGATACCATGGTTTCTGAACGTGGATCTAGCCTTTCTGGCGGACAAAAGCAGCGAATTATGCTTGCCCGTGCACTTGCTATAGAACCTAAAATCCTGTTATTGGATGATTTTACAGCAAGGGTAGATTACCATACTGAGCAAAGAATACTTGAAAATATACACACTAACTATCCGGGCATCACCTTGCTTTCCGTGACGCAAAAAATCTCGGCCATTGAGCAATACAACCATATCATTGTATTGATGCAGGGAGAAATTATTGCACAAGGTACACACCAGGAATTAATGAGCAGCAGTACAGAATACGTACAAATCCACGCTTCACAACAGAGCACCAGCAACTATGAATTACAATCTTAATGACCTCAATGAAAGCAATGTAAATAAATCTGCTTTTTCCGGGCTTAAAAAATTGCTACAGCTAATTTCCGGGGAGAAGAAAGTACTATTGCTGGCTTTGGCTGCGATATTAATTAATTCGGTGCTACTCCTATTAGGCCCTTTGATTGTAGGACATGTGATTGACAACTATGTATATACCAAAAAATATGATGGTGTTTTGTTATACAGCGGTTTATTATTGATGATGTACCTGGTTACACTGGCTACAGGTTACTGGCAAACTAAACTGATGGGGGGTGTAGGCCAGCGGATGTTATATACCCTACGTAATGCCATTTTTAATAAGCTACAGGAACTTCCTGTTTCATTTTTTAACCAGAACAAAGCAGGTGATTTAATCTCAAGGGTAAATAACGATACAGACAAGCTCAATCAGTTCTTTTCGCAGTCACTGATGCAGTTTATTGGCAGCATCATTGGGATGTTTGGCGCAGGTATTTTTCTGCTTTCTATCAATATAGAACTTGGTGCGGCGGCGTTATCCCCTGCCCTGTTAATCTTGCTCATCACTGCGGTATTGTCACCTTGGGTTAAGCGAAAAAACGCTTTAAATCTTAAAAGTCTGGGTGGCTTAAGTGCTGAAATTCAGGAAAGTCTCAATAATTTTAAAGTAATCATTGCCTTTAACCGCAGAGACTATTTTAGGAAACGCTTTGACGAGGCCAATACAGCTAATTACAAAACTGCAATAGCTGCAGGTTTGTCCAATACGATATTTGTGCCGATATATGGCTTGTTCTCTGGTGCTGCGCAGCTGATTGTACTTATCTTCGGCATCTACCTGATTACAATCCACCAGTTTACGGTCGGATTACTGGTCAGCTATTTTGCTTACACCATCAACTTTTACAATCCATTGCGACAACTGGCTGCACTGTGGTCAAGTTTTCAGGTTGCGATGGCCTCCTGGGAGCGAATTTCAATCATCCTGGCACTAGAAAACGATTTGGCTGATCATTCACTTGTTGTATCTGATTCCACTACTTTGAGCGATGCAACAAAAGGTGAAGTTCCGGTTTTATTGGAATTTAAGCACGTACACTTCTCTTATACGGAAGACAAGGAAATACTGCATGATATTAACCTTAAATTTGAGAAGGGAAAGACTTACGCTTTAATAGGTCCTACTGGTGGTGGAAAAACTACTACAGCCTCCTTAATTGCAAGGTTATATGACCCTACTAAAGGGGAAGTTTTATTGAACGGGCAAAACATGCGGAGCATTACAGCGGCAGCACGTAGTCAGAAAATAGGCTTTATACTCCAGGAACCGTTTTTATTTACCGGAACCGTACGTGAAAATATTTTGTATGGCAACACTGCGTACCAATCTTACACCAACAAAGAATTAGGCGCTGTGATTGCAGAGGCCAACCTGGAGGAGCTGATTGCTATTTTTGACGAGGGACTGGAAACTCCGGTGACCTCGGGTGCCGACAACATCAGTTTGGGTCAGAAACAACTTATTGCTTTTATGAGGGCAGTACTTAGAAACCCGGAATTGCTGATTCTTGATGAAGCAACGGCCAATATTGATACGATTACAGAGCAACTTTTAAGTGCGATCTTAAAAAAGCTGCCGAAAGAAACTACCCTGGTGATTATTGCACATCGTTTAAACACGATCGAAAATGCGGATGAGATCTATTTTGTAAATTCAGGGGAAGTGCTTAAAGCAGGAACATTGCAACATGCAATGGAAATGTTATTGCAAAAAAAGAGGAGCTCTTAGGCTCCTCTCTTCGCATTCTATTTACCGCTGTTTTTCTTTTCGGTTACTTCTGTACGGATTTCCTGAGCAAGGGTTTTTAAATCCTGCATTGCTTTGCGTACCCTGGTACCTGCGGCACCATTACCTGAACCGTAAAATTTTGTAGCATCTGCTTCTACAGCAGCAACAAGTTCTTTTAATTTAGCGAATTTTTCCATTTTATTTGATTTATTTTGATTTATGGGTTTAAAGTTAATAAATATTGCATCTGTTACAAATCTATAACGGCACTAAATGAAGTTTTAATATATCAACATTTGTATTCAAAACTATTTCCTACAAGCGTTGTTCTAAAATCATAAATCTTTTACTGTCAAAATCTTAAAAACATGGATAGCAAGGAACCTAAAAAAGACACACAAACACCTGTAAATGAAGGATATGATATTAATAACCCTCAAAACACCACAAAGCCGTCATATAACAGTGGAAGCGCTCATAGGGAAGCAGGGGCACTTCCGGGTGTGGAAAACTTAAATCAAAATAAACTGTCTGAAGTTGACAATCCGGGAGAAAAATTGGATAATTCAGGTATAAAAACGCCTATAAACGATGAATCTTTAACAGGAAGCGAGCCAAAAACCGACCTTGGAAATGGGCAACGTAAAGAAGATGAAGGAGAAAAAGAGAAGATCATCCGTACTTAACAGCATGGATAATCTTCCTTCATTTTTAATAATTACCGGTAACGCCGAGCTCTAAACCCCGCAATTCTGCCAGGCCTCTTAAACGACCGATCGCTGAATAACCCGGATTCGTCGTTTTATTCAGGTCATCCAACATCTGATGTCCGTGATCTGGCCTAAATGGAATTGGTTGATCACGTTTGGCATTTTCAGCGGCTATCACTTTCATTACCTCATACATATTTACATCTCCACCCAAATGATCGGCTTCATAAAAGTTGCCCATCTCATCTTTGGTTACGTTGCGGAGGTGCAGAAAATTTACGCGCTCTTTAACAGATTCGAAAATATCTACCAAATCATTTGATGGACCAGCGCCCAATGAGCCAGTGCAAAAACAAATTCCGTTAAATGGTTTATTTACACTTTCCAGGATATACAATAAATCTTCTTTATTACTGGCTACTCTTGGCAATCCAAGAATGGCATAAGGTGGGTCATCAGGGTGGATTGTCATCTTAATACCCTCCTCTTCGCATACATCTGCAATAGAGGACAAAAACCAACTCAAGTTCTTTCTCAAACCATCTTTACCAATTTCCTTATATTCATCTATACTGGTACGCAAAACTTCAAGTTCAATCTCCTTTTCGTTCGGAATTCCCATTAGTACATTAACACGAAGTTCTTTAAGCTCATCCTCGGTTAAAGTTGCGAATTTATCTTTAGCTGCCTGTTGGATTGCTGCGCTGTAATCTACTTCGGCACCTGTACGTTGAAGAATATAGAGGTCAAAAATAGCCAGGTCTATCCAATTAAAGTACAATGCTTTTGAACCATCAGTCATTTCAAGGTCCAGCTGCGTTCGCGTCCAGTCCAATACCGGCATAAAATTATAGCATACCGTTTTAATACCGCATTGTGCAAGGTTTCTTAAACTAGTTTTGTAGTTTTCGATGTATGTACCCGCATCCGCACGTTTGGTTTTAATGGCTTCGTGTACTGGCACGCTCTCTACTACCGCCCAATGTAAGCCTGATGCTTCAATAATTGCTTTACGCTCCAGAATATCTGCTACAGGCCAGACTTCTCCATGCGGTACGTGGTGTAGTGCGGTCACTATTCCTGTTGCCCCCGCCTGTTTCACGTCCTGCAAACTTACCGGATCTGAAGGGCCGTACCATCTCCAGGTTTGTAATAATTTATGTGGTTTTGTATCCATGGTTTTGAGTTAAAATCGGATCAATATTAATCAAATTTTAAGAGAGCTGGGGTTTCAATGACAGAATAATTCTACGTAAACGTTTTCGCCACAATGCGAAAACATGTTTTTTTGCCAGTCAATTTTTTCATCTGCTAACTTAACTGCAGCTTTTTGATTTTCTGTTCATGTTAAATTAACATTAACGATATGCTTAACATTAACAAAATAATAATTTAACAATACATTCATTTTTAGCTACCTTTGCTGGGTGATATTCCCTATCTTTATTTTCCACGAGCTGGTAATTAGACTCGACCAGGTTAATCCCGGGATTGGTCGTTACCAGTATAACAAGCAGCATGACGAGTCTTTTACATTGTTTACCGGAACAGGCAGCGTAATTGTACCTGTCCATTTTTTAAAGATGCAATTCGAAGACCCCTCCTTAATTAATGATGCTGATCTGGCGATCCTGGCCACAAACTTCAAAGCATTTGAGTTAGATGTAAAATAAGCCGGTAATTTATTACCTTTATTAAAATTTACACAACCAAAATATGATGCCCACACCTATTTCTGAGTGCTTGTATTGCCAGAAGAATGAGACTTTAGACCGTTTAATGATTAAAATCGGTGATCTGGAAGTATCTCAATTGTTTTTATTTAAAGAACAATCTCACCCAGGACGCTTAAATGTAGTTTATAAAGATCATGGAATTGAGTTTCACGAACTGAGTGATGAGCAACGGAATGCATTTATGAAAGATGTAGCCTCAGCGGCAAAAGCCATTGCAACCATCTTTAATCCTGATAAAATAAATTATGGTGCCTTTGCAGATACTTTATCGCATTTACATATGCACGTTGTGCCTAAGTATAAAGATGGGTATGGATTTGGTAGTGTGATTGAGATGAACCCTCAAAAGGTTGCTTTAACAGATACTGCATATGCTGAACTTGTTGAACAATTTAAAACCCAGTTATCTTTTCCAGTTCAATAACGTGAATGCCTGAATTCAATACCTTTGGGGCTTTGGCAAGTTTAGCTGCCAGTACCTCTGTACTTAGCGGTTTGAAACGCTTGAATAGCCCAATACTGCTTAGGAAATTTAATACAGGCGCAATGATCCGTTCTGCAGCTCTGTCTGAGCCTTTACGAATCAACATTCCTGGTTTAAAAACAATGAGCTGAGCGAAAGCAAGGTTAGCCATGGCTTCCTCCAGTTCACCTTTGATCCGCGAATAAAAGATCTTGCTTCCAGGGGATGCACCGTAAGCAGAGACCAGGACGAGGCTTTTGATTCCTTTTCGTTTTGCGATTTCTGCAAATTTGAATGGTATCTCGTAATCTATATGCCATTGCTGCTCTTTTGATCCGGCATCTTTTAAAGTGGTGCCCAGGCAAGAAAACAACACTGTGCCATTGATATGGTCTGCGATGTCTTCCAGCCGGTCAAAATCAGTTAGAATTTCTTCAAGCTTGTGGTCTGTAATTCCAGTAGACTTACGCACAAAAACAACTACCTTCGTGTATGCTGAATCTTGTAAAAGTACCTTTACCAGTTCCTTCCCTGTTGAACCTGTTGCGCCTATAATTAATGCTTTCATTATTTATCTCCTTTTGTAATGGATTACTTTTTCACCAAGATACAGGTTCTACCGCATTCGAGGTAGGAATAAATGAAATACCAGGCTAAAGTGGATTATACCTGCGGTTGAGGGAAAGTACGGCATAACAAATTAAGGCAAGGCCAATAATCAGAAAGCCAAGGTTGCCAAAAAGCCCTGGCCAGGGAGTCCCTTTAATCAGCATATCTCCAATGAGCGTAAAAAATACGCCTAAAACCTGTGTAGATTCTACTGCCAACATACCGAGATGGTTTTTACTGACCAGTTGCATGGCCTTAAAGAAAAGAATTGTGCCAATTACACCGGAGGACAGTACAGCCAGAAAGGAAGTTTCTAATTGAAGTAATGATGGAGCTCCGGCACTGTAAAAACCGTATGCAGCAAGCAACAGGAGAATGGGAAGGCCGCCAATGGTCATCCCTAATATTCTTTGAATAGGATCAAGCGTAATCTGCTCCTGCTCTAACTTAAGCATTAGCTTTCTATTGCCCAACGGCCATAAAAATGCAGCCAGAATAGCCATTCCAATACCAAGTACAGTTAAGGTAATGTGCTCCAGCTGACGAATTCTATCCATTTGCATAATGAGCAATCCTGAAACCAATAGTGAGGAAAGCAACAATGCCTTTTTCGAAATCATTGCCCTGTGGTCATCATAAATCAAGGGACAGATTAACACGCCGGCAAGTACTGTGGTCATAAACCCGGCAGTGACCAGCCAACCAGGTATCATCCCAATGGCATAAGAAAGCAGTGCATAATAAACCCCAAAACCCAGGTTGCCCCAAAGAATAAATGTGAGTGGCATCTTTTTAAAAGCCAGCATCAAGCCGTTTAATTTCCCTCTAAACAAAACAATAATTACCAGTACGGGAACGGCCAGCAAATACCTTAATGAAGCCGTCCATGCCCAGTTATTGCCCTTATAGGCATTGAGGCTGTTGATGATTAAACCGGTGGATAAAAAAAAGGTACTGATTATAGCAAGGCACAGCGCGTAGGCAATTTTTCTTCTGGACATTTAGGGATATTTTCGCAATTATTGGAGTTGCAAATGTCCTAAAACTAAACGGCAAGTCATGTTATGAAATGGTACTAATGGGAGTATAATCTGGTTAGGGCAAATACCTGTTGCGAAAGTCGGATGGACGTTCTGCACGGTGTTTCTTGAAAAAAGTGGCCATGTGCGACTGATCTACGAAGCCCAATTCAAAGGAAATCTCTTTTAAAGAGCGGTTGCTGCCAACAAGTCCGGCCTCAATTTCTGCCAGTAAACGCTGATTGATCATATCCTGGATAGATACACCCATGGTTCTATAGCAAAGGGCGTTGAGTTTTCTGGGCGAATAGCCTAATGAGGATGCATAGAAAGTACTTTCCCTGTTTGTCCTGAAATTAGATTCTATAAGCACTTTCAATTTTCTGAGCTGCTCGGTATCGATGCCTTGTATCGTGAGTGAATTGTCCTGGGCATACTTACGGGCGGCAAACAACAAGAGTATAGAAAGGTAATGTTGTAAAATGTCCATATTGAAACGCTCATTAGCCTCAACAGTCATAAGGTTGGCAATAGTTTCAAATTGCTCGATAAGATCTTCACCCAGATCTACCCATGGGCGGGCGTTGAAATAATCAAACAGTCCATTTTGTTCTTGCTTAGGGTTCATTTTCAAGAACTCCTGAAAGCACACGCCATTAAACATCACCATCCAGCCATCATTGGCGTACTCGCTTACCTGGTGCACCTGATTTTGGTGAAGAAAGAATAACCTGCCCCTTGTCATGATATATGGCTCGAAATCAATAAGATGCTTACCTTTTCCTTCAGTAGTCCAATAGCACATAAAAAAATCATGTCTATGCGGAAAGTCGGACGATGGATCATGAAAATCCAACATGCGTACAATTTGCAAGGGAGCTGGGAAAGGTATGGATTGAAAGGGAAGCGGCTGTGACATCTTGGGCAAAAGAAATATGAATGAGCAAATATAGCTACTATTTTACAGCCAAAGAGCCTGAACCGCAGCTACGGTTCAGGCTCTCCTCTAATTTTACAGCCTTAGCTATTATTTTGTTGCAAAAATCATCTGCAATTTCTTGTGAAGATCCTCACCTCTTAAATCCTTAGCTATTACTTTGCCATCAGGTCCAATTAAAAAACTGGCAGGTACGGAACTTACTCCATAGAGCGCCGCAGCTTCATTTTTCCATCCTTTTAGATCGGATACATGATGCCACGTTAACTGATCGGTAGCAATTGCTTTTAACCAGGGCTCCTTATTACTATCTAATGATACGCCCAAAATCTCAAAGCCTTTGTCATGATATTTTTTGTAAGCTGCCACAACGTTAGGATTTTCCTTTCTGCATGGGCCACACCAGCTTGCCCAAAAATCCACCAATACATACTTTCCCCTAAAATCGGCCAGGCTTAGGGTTTTCCTATCTCTATCAGCCATAGAAAACACCGGGGCAACTTTTCCTGTTGCAGTTTTTTCGTCCAGGGCCAATCTGGCGTAAATCTGTTTCCCAAAGGAAGATTCCCTCACCTCCTTACTTAACAATGGCATTAAGGCTCTTGCATTATCAAAATACGGATAGTCAATATAGCGGTCTTTAATGACCATAGCCGCAGCTATAGAATTCCAGTTCTTTTTTGCATATGCATTCACAACACTATCATTCATGATGTTGAGCGCCGCAAACTCGGCATCAAATGCTTTTCTGGTTGCAGCGTCCATTTTTACTTTTCCACCCTGATCCGCTACGGCCATCCTTCCGTAGATTTCACCAGCTTTGGCCGTTACAGGCTTCCACCAAGTATTGTAAAAAGTCATGTAAGTATCGTAAATCGGTCCGCCCTTAACCTTAGCCCGATAAAGCGAATCCTTTTGACCTAAAAATGTCAGATTCGAATTTTCCAATAGAAAGTGTGACGACTTACTTTTATCCTTAATATACAAGGAATAAAAAGCCAATTCATCTACTTTTCCTTTAAATTCAAATTTACCGTTCCTCACATTTGCAGAATCCCGGTGGCCATCTCCATCATTTTTTTCCAGATAAACTTTTCCCGTCGGAAAATCTACCATGGTCCCTTTAATGGTATATCCGGATTTATTTTGTGCTGTTGCATGGCTAAGTGCCCCGAAGGTCACAATGGCCAGCAAAAGGTTATTTACATTGTACTTTTTCATTACCATCCTTGATTATTTGGCAATAACGCCGGGTTTTTTTCTACTTCTGCCTGGTAAATCGGAAACAAATACAGCCTGTCTGTAAAGTTTCGCTGCAGAACCGGGATTTCTGTATATTGGCGTGGATTGGTACCACTTTGTGTAATTGATATGCCTTTTAATGGTGTTCCAAGCAATTCAGGGCCCAGCCTCCAACGACGAATGTCCCACAACCTGGTACCTTCAAAAGCAAGCTCAATATTTCGCTCATGCATAATTTTAGCCAGCGTAAATTGTGTGGCGGGAATTTCAGGCATGTTCACACTAGGCCTGGCCCGCACCCTGTTTACATACGTCCTTGCCTCCTCAATTTCTCCGATGTGAAATGCTGCCTCTGCCAGATTCAAAAAGATCTCAGCGTAGCGGATTAGGACATAATTCTGCCCACCTCCGTAGCTTTTAGTTAAATCTAAAGGATTAAAAGCTGGATCCTGCATTTTTTTTAATGCATAACCTGTAGTAAGCGGTGACGAAGAAGGATTATAATTTGAACCTGGGATAAAATCAAGCGTTTTACCTAAATACGTTGATCCATCATAAAGAATACTGGCATAAAATCTAGGATCACGATTGACGTATGGACGTGCGCTGTCATAATTGGAACCACTTTCGCCAATCATTTTACCATTGCTCATTTCATATTCATTGACAATGTTCTGGGTAGGCTGGTTCAATGCGCTTGGCCCCGGAGGAACAATTCCCCATGGCAAGTTGTAATGATGTACATGATAAGCCTGGAAATTTGACTTATACTGATGATCTAAAATGACCTCTGAATTGTTGTCATTTGCCTCATAAAACATCGTTTCGTAATTTGAAAATAACGCATAACCTGTTTTAGACTGTACATCAATGAGATCTTTTGCTGCATTATAAGCTGCCCGCCAGTTGTTATTATAGCTTGCTGCATATAACAGCACCCTGCCTTTTAAAGCGAGTGCGGCACCAATAGTGATGCGCCCAATATTGGCCCCTGTATATTTATAGGCCAGATATTGCGCACGATTGATATCGTCCATTTCAGAAACGATAAAGTTTACCACTTCTGTATAAGAATTACGAGGCACATTTAAGTTTTCATCCAGATCCTGGGCCTTAGTAATTAAAGGCACTGCTCCAAAATAGTTAATGAGATAAGCGTAATTTAAAGCACGTAAAAATCTTGCTTCATCTCTTGTTTGATTTTTAAATTTTGCGCTTGCGGGAACACGATCTATGTTGGCAATTAATATATTGCAACGTCTGATGGTAATGTAGGGATTATTCCATGCGCCAGATATTCCAAAAGGGGCAGTTGAGGCCGCAAATGTATTTTGATAGATACTTACATTACCGCTGGAATACAATTGATCGCTTAAGGCATCGCGCATGGTTCCGCCAAACTCTGTCGGAATATTAGCATACAGGTTATTTAAAAATAAGCCTGTTAGCGTAGAATCTTTATAAACATCTTCGTCGCTGAACCTGTCTAAAGGCTGACTGTTCAGGAAGTCCTTTTTACATCCTGTGGTAATAACTATGACAAACAGGAATATGATGAGTGAATATCTTTTCATTTTAGATAGATTAAAATTTAACAGTTAAACCAAGGTTGAAAACTTTTTGGATCATATAGCTTTCTGCACCGAATGATGAAACAAGAGCTTCCGGATCTACATCTTTCAAACTTGTAATGGTAAACAAGTTTGTGCCGCTTACGTAAAAGCGGGCGTTTGAAACATTTATTTTCGAAAGAAATGAAGTTGGGACGTTGTAACCCAACTCCAGGTTTTTCAGTCTAAAATAAGAACCATTTCTTAGCCAGTAACTTGAGATCTCTTTATTATTGCTATAACTAGAGAATAACCGTGGATAAGAAGCAGCTGTGTTTTCGGGCGTCCATCTATCTAAATGCTTTTTTGATGGAACTGCATTTCCTGCAAATGCCCATTCTCCTAAACCATTCATGTATTTCTCTACCTGAGCGGCACCTTGCAATAATACGCTAATGTCAAAACCTTTATAATTTACGCCCATAGATAGACCATACATAATTTGCGGATAGTCACCTTTACTAATTATTGTTTTGTCTGCGGTAGTAATTTTACCATCCCCGTTAATGTCGCGGTATTTGATGTCACCAGCTGCAACAGTTGTATATAAAGGAGTAGGGCCAGCTGCAACTTCTGCTGCAGATTGATATAAACCATCTGCAATATACCCTGCTGCTGAGGTTAAATTAACAGCTGGGAGATAGTATGGATGCCCGATTAAACTTTGATAAGGAAGGGTACCTGCAGCTTCAGGCATATATATCACCTTATTCTTGTTAAACGTGATGTTAGGTTTTATAAAATAATCAACTGCACCTATGCGATCCTTGAAATCAAGAGCCAGCTCAAATCCACTATTATCTATAACATTAAGGTTTTCCTGTGGTAAACCAGTTGTGGACGCTCCAATGGTGGCCGGGATAACGAAGGCCCTGGTTCCCAAAATATCTTTAGTTCGCTTGTAGAAATAGTCAGCCTCAATACCCAGTTTATTATTAAATAGTCGGGCTTCAAATCCGATATTGCCAATATTGGCCTTTTCCCATGTAAAAGTCGCATTGGGGATTACTCCAGGCACTAGTGCCTGAACCTCCGAACTACCAAAAATATAATAACCATCGAGGCCACTGCCTAAAGTGTAACTGTTCAAATAGTCAAATTGACCAATTCTATCATTACCCAACTGGCCATATGATCCTCTCAATTTTAAAAAGTTTATGACTGAAATGTCTTTCAGAAACGATTCTTCAGATAGAATCCATCCGGCCGAAACAGCGGGGAAAAAACCAAAGCGATCATTCTTTGGAAACACGTCTGATCCATCGTAGCGGAAACTAAATTCAAGCAGGTATTTGCTGTTATAATTATATGCAGCTCGTCCTACCAAACTTTGACGGGCATTTCTGAACCCCACTCCAGTGGCATCATCATTATTAACATCTCCCGCAAACAACTGATCTACTTGCGGAGAGGCGAAATTGCCACGGGACGCCAAAATTCTGTTTCCCTGATTTTCAGTCTGCGTGTATAAAGCAAGTACATCAATATTATGCTTGTTAATGGTTTTTTTATAATTCAAAGAAGCCTCAGCAAGAACAGTCTGTCTTTGCTGAAATTGCTCTGTGAGCGAGGCCCTGGTGTTTCCAGTTGCCCGGGTTGTATAAGTACCATTGTCATTCCTTACTGAAGTTACATAAGGCTTGGTGAAATTTTTAATATACGTTTGATATTTATTGTAAGAGAAGGTTCCCTTAGCTGTTAAGCCGGTAATAAATGGAACATTATAAATCAATGAGCCTACACTTTCCAATGCATTTAAGTCTGTATTTACATAACCTGCGTCTCCTCTGCCCATTAAATAAGGACTGCCATTGATCAACGAAGAATTACCACTCACAATTGAAATATAATTGTAGGTACCATTACTAAACTGACTGGGCAGTAGAGGTGATATTGTACGATATTGACTCGTAATTCCGCCGCCTGCTACTTGATCCTTTGTTTTCTCTACCCTTCCGTTCAGGTTCAAACTCACTTTTAAATTTTTAGATATTTCTGCATCTAAGTTCGTACGGAGCGAATATTGCTTAAATCCGGCAGATTCATAAAGTCCTTTTTGATCCAGGTATCCTGTTGAAATGAAATATTTAGATTTATCTCCACCTCCATTTACAGAGATATTATGTCTTTGTTGAAATGCAGAGGGTTTCATTAAAGCGCTATACCAATCGGTGTTTGCATAGCGGTCAGGATCAGAACCTGTTCTAATGACTTCAAGTTGTTCATTGGTATAACCTCTGTTTGCAGATGGAAGAAAGTTATTTTCATTCTTATACATCTCATTCAATAGTGTTGCATACTCATAACTATCAACAAGTTCTGCAAGCCTTGTTGGCTTTTGCCAACTTCCATTGAAAGTATAGTTAAGACTAGGCTTTCCTCTGTCTCCACGTCTGGTAGTGATCAAAATAACACCATTTGCAGCCCTTGCCCCATATACCGCGGCAGTACCTGCATCTTTTAAGATGGAAATACTTTCAATGTCTGATGGATCAATATGTGGAAGGAAGGCATTAACAGGGCTACCATCGCTGTTCACCGTCTGGCCATTACTATTTACCGCTTCCTGAGGTATCCCATCAATTACAATTAATGGAGACGAGTTCTTAGAAGTGCTTATTCCCCTAATCAACAATCTGGAATCATCCCTGCCCGGTTGTCCGGAGCCTTGAAAAGCAATTAATCCAGGTAAACGTCCGGCAAGGGAATTACTAATATTGGCTGCAGGGCTTTGCCTCAGCTCTGCGCCAGTAACTGTAGCAACCGATCCAGTAATGCTTTCTTTCTTCTGTTCTGAATAACCCAAAACCACTACCTCCTTTAAACTCCCGGGTGCAGCATTCATCGTTACTTTCAATGACGCAGAAGTGCCAACAGCTACCTCCTGTGTTTTAAAACCTATATAGCTAAAAACCAAAATCTGGTTGCCATCTGAAGGAATATTGATGTTAAAATGTCCGTTTAGATCGGTAGCAGTGCTCGAACCACGATCTCCTTTAACCATAATCGTTACCCCTGGCAAAGGCAGTCCGTCCTGGTCTGCTACCATCCCTGTAACACGCGTATCCATTGGCTCAGCAGCGGCAGCAGGGGGCACATTTTTAGCAACAAGGATTTTCTGGTTAATTTCACTATAACTAAGCCCATTCCCTTTTAATATAAGATTCAGCGTTTCTGCGAGAGAACGTTGTTCTAACGGAAGGTTGATACGTTGAACATCCTTAATGTCGCTGCTCCTGTAGATAAACCTGAAACTTGTTTGTTGTTCTATTTTCTTTATTGCTGATAAAATGGACTCATTTTTCAGTTCCATAGTCAACTTTACTTCTGCAGCACCCTGTGCTTTTGTTTCAGATGCACACAAAACCTGAAAGGTTGAACTGATTAAAATAGCTGTAATTAGGCTTAGACGCATAATTTGACGAATTATATTTCGTGACTTGTTGGAGATAGGAAAACCCAAATAGATTTCACTACCCTCTGCTGGTTTTGCAGAAAATTTCATAATTTTAAATGTTTAAATGATCCTCGAAAAATTGTTTATAACAGATTGCCTTAGTTAGCGCTAAAGCAAAAACAATCAATTACTCCCTGTTTAGCGACGGGGAGTTTTTTAATCAAATCTTTAGCTGGTAAATTTCTTTCATCATGTTTCTGGTTTAGGTTATAAAATTGATTAATTGGTTATTTGCATCCATTTCCGGAAATTAGAAATCCCCCGGATTCTTTTTGATAAGTGGTATGGTTAAATGAGGTGATTACTTTTAGAATTTCTTCCAGTCCTTCGCCTCTTAAAAAGGTACCTGTAAAACGACATTCCTTGCTGGCTTCATTGGCGAAGCTAATTTTTACGTTGAAATACCTGGACAGTTCGCCAGCGGCTTCTTCCATAGTTACCTCGTCAAAAAATAAATCTCTTTCCTGCCACGCTATGCTTTTCTTTGCCATTACAGGCATCACCAATGATTTCATCTGGATTTTGTTGTACACAATCTGCTGGTCCGGAACAATAATCCCAATGGTTTTACTTTCATCTTGCACCATAACTTTACCCCTGGTTACGGTAACCACTACATCTTGCTTATCGCCATAGGCGTTAATGTTAAATGCCGTTCCCAGAACGGTGGTTTTGATTTTTCCGGCATATACCACAAAAGGCTTATCTGGATTATGTTTAATGTCAAAATATCCTTCACCTTTTAAAATCACTTCTCTTCTCCCCCCTACAAAATCTTCCGGAAACTCCAGGGTACTGTTATTATTCAGCACCACTGTACTTCCGTCAGGCAACTTTATTTTCCTATGTTCATCCGCTGTAACTTTGTTTAATTTAGCCTTTGCAACTGCCTTGCTTTGTAAAGCCACACTTTGCTTCTGTTTTATATTACTACCAGAATTGTAATAGAAAAACACAAAAAGACCAAGTAAAATAGAAGCCGCAGCCCAGACTGCCCATGAAGAATAGGAATTTAGTTTGCGTACCTTAACATCGGTACCCTTTTGCTCGGCGGAGCTCATGATCTGATCAAAAAGTTGTGATGCTTTATGTTGACTGAACATGGGCGTATTTGGATTTTGTTTCCATTCCCTTTCCATCAACTGATCTAGTTCAGCTTTAGCTTCCTGACTTGCAACAATTGCCATAAATGCTGCATGCTCTTCCGCTGTGCAGGTTTTATCTGCATATTCCTGAAACAACTGTTGTAATTTTTCCTGATCCATCGGAACCTAATTTTAAACAACACACAAAATCATTCTGTGTGTTTATATAGATGACAACGGGAAATTAAAAAGGTAGTAGTGAGATTAAAAATTATTTCAACATATAAATAAAAAGCGGTAAAAAAGCCTGTAGTTCTGTCCTGTCAGACATAAATTTACGAATGTTTTTTGTCGCTTCTCTTAGGTGAACTTTCACAGTTAATGGAGATATGTTTAGTCTTTCAGCAGCCTCTTTTTGTTTTAACCCCTCAACCTGGCAACATTCGTACACAAGTTTTTGTTGCTTTGGCAATTGATTAATTGCTTCGTGTAGCAGGGCACGAGTATCTTTAAGAAGAATAGCATCTTCTGTATCGGTATGCATTTCTGTCCACACCTCTGCCCCTGCAACATTCTTTTTAAAATCCAGCGCCAATTTCTTAAGGGCGTTCAGTGTTTGATTTTTTGTAATTACCCTTAAATATCCTCCAAAGTTCGCAATAGCTGGTAAAGCTTCTCTTTTTAACCAGAGGCTTATAAACACCTCTTGTACAATCTCTTCAGCCAAAGTTTCATTTCTTAAAAACCGAAGCGAATAGCTGTATACCTTATGATGATACAAATCAAACAGCAGGCGAAAAGCACGATGATCTCCTGTGGCTATTTCATTGAGCAAATTTTCTTCATCTTCGGAGGCCCTGCTTTGCATAATGCTAATGTACAACTTCGAACATCAAAATAGCAATTCAAATTGATGAAAGTAAGATTTTGATGGTTCAATTACACGAGCCCGCATTTTCTTAACTTGAATCTACCAATAGCACTGTGGAAAAACAGTTGGCGCTAATTACTGTTTTCAATTAGGATGACTTAGCAATAACAGAAAAGGCTAAATACATTTAAATGGTACAGACATGATTAAAAAATTCCTATTCGTTACATTTTTAACATTTATGATGAGCAATGCCAATGCCCAGCCTTTCACCTTGAAATCTGTGGGCATAGCGAAAGAATTCCGGCTTAAGATTTATTTCGGTGCAGAAGGTAAAGGAGCTTTTGTGCAATATGTGGGGCAGAAAGGGATAATTCCGCTAAGGATAAAAAAATATGCTGTTGACAGTTCAGAGCGGGAAAGTGGTCAGCCGGATTTTACTACTTACGTATGGGACGAAGTTATTAACGGGATAACCACGGGAAGTTACGGCCTCACAGAAGGGCTACGGGAGCTAACCGACATTTGGTACTTAAGAAAAAAAGACGGAAAGCGTTTTTTACTCCAATATGTTGATGAAAAACCAGGAGCATATAGTGGCGATGACAGCTATCTTTTACATGGTGTTTTGCTCTCCTTTAACCATATTAAAAATAACCAGCTCAGCTTTGAATATCCAGGAGGAACAAAAAAGGTGGTATCGTTACCTGATTTTGATAGCCCAGACTACGGAAGACAGGGCACTATTGCTGATTACAATTTTGATGGATATGATGACGTTGCTTTTTCCATACCGGATGCCGGAATGGGTGTTTATCGAACATTTAGCATTTGGCTCTATAACGCTAAGTCCAAACGGTTTGAGCAGTTGAGGGAGCCGAATGATCCAAGAGCCAAATGTTCGGAACTATGCAACGTTGCTATAGATAAAGAAAAGAAGCTATTGTTCAGTTCCTGCCGTGGAGCTGCTACCTGGTGGAAGGATGTTTACCGGTTTGGGCCTGATAATAAATTGGTGTGGATAAGATCTGGCAAGCTGAAAGAGTAGATTCTTTATCCTACCTTAGATTTTTATTTTATGAATACCATGCCCCAGTCTTTGCCCAATGAGGAGCTCCTTGAGATCCTGACCCATACACAAACCGCCACAGCAGTGCACATCGGTGAGGAGGCCACAATCCGCTTTGCTAATCAGGCGATGATAGACATCTGGGGCAAGGACAGATCGGTTATTGGAAAAACCCTGGAAGAAGCACTTCCAGAACTAAAAGGCCAGCCCTTTATCGGCATGTTTGCCAGGGTTTGGCGAGAGGGACTCACCATTAAGGGTACCGATACACCAGCTAACCTTACCATAGAAGGAAAACTGATCACGATATACTTTGACTTTGAATACAGGGCAATCCTGGACAAAAAGGGCAAAACGATTTGCATTCTGCATACTGCAGTGGATGTGACGGAGCGTTTCAAGAAACAAAATGCAGAACAGCAAACGGCATTAGTACAGGAATTTCTTGCCCGGGAACAGCGCCTAAACGAACAATTGGCCAATTCCAACGAAGAACTCGCTGCTACCAACGAAGAGCTCTCGGCTGCATTAGAAGAACTCAGGGTTTCGAATGAGCAGCTCATGCAAACCAAAGCAGGTTTGCGCCTGCTCAATGAACAGTTAGAACAGCGTGTGGAAGAGCGCCTAAAGATCATTGCAGAGCTTAACACACGATTGGAAGTATCGGCAGAAGAACTCAATAAATCCAACCAGGAGCTGGCTGCCGCCAACGAAGAGCTAACTGCCACTGTGGAAGAACTGGCCAGCTCCAACCACGAGCTCCATGCCACCTATGATCAGCTCAAGATCAGCCAGGACGAAACTGAGCTCGCCATCAATGCTGCAAGCCTCGGCACCTTTGATCTTGACCCAAGAACCGGCAAATTTGCGGGCAACCAGCAGCTCAGAGATTGGTTTGGATTAGAACCTAGTGATCAGATTGAACTACACATTGCCACCCAGGTGATAGCACCAGAAGACCGGGACAAAGTTACAGAGGCCATTAACATGGCACTTGATCCGAAATCAGGAGGACATTATAGCACTTATTATACCATCATCAATCCTATTGATCCCAGGCCAAGGATTGTGCAGGCGAAAGGAAAAGCCCTTTTTGATGACAAGGGAAAAGCTACACGCCTGAGTGGGGTGCTTCAGGACGTTACCCAACAGGTTCAATCTGCACAGGAAATTTCAGAAGCCAATACCCGGATGAACATCGCCATTGAAGCAGGATCCCTAGGTTCTACAGAGGTAGATCTTGCCACCGGGCAGATGCAATGCAATGAACAGTTCAAGAAATTTTTTGGCAGAACAAAGGATCAGCCCTTTACCTATCCCGACCTTTTTGCAGCCATATTACCTGAATACCGTGAGCGTGTAAGGGAATTGGTAACTATTGCAAAAGAAAACCGCAGCGTCTATCAGGCCCAATATCAGGTATGCTGGCCAGACGGCTCAATCCACTGGATCAGCGCCCACGGTAGAGCACGCTACGACCAGCATGGAAAAGCTATAAAAATGGTTGGCCTCATCTCCGATATCACTGAAGCCAAGGCCGACGAGCAGCGCAAAAATGACTTTATCGGCATGGTGAGCCATGAGCTTAAAACCCCTTTAACCTCACTCAATGGCTATGTGCAACTATTGCAGCGGAAGGCCCAATCACAAGGCGACAACTTTAGCATACAGGCGTTGGAAAAGGCAAATAACCAGCTAAAAAAAATGACTGGAATGATCAACAGCTTCCTGAACGTATCCAGGTTGGAATCCGGAAAGATCAATATCGAAAAGAAGGAATTTGACCTTACTTTACTGATTGCAGAGTTGGAGAGCGAATTTAACTACACTGACCATAACCATCAACTCATCTATCTGCCCTGCGGAGAGATCCTGGTTAGTGCCGACCGCGACAAGATTGGTCATGTGGTTAGTAACCTGATTTCAAACGCGGTAAAATATTCTCCCGGAGGAACTAACATCACCATTACCTGCAGCAGCAACGAGCGAAATATTCTGGTTTCTGTAGCAGATCAAGGCAACGGTATTAGCAAAAACGACCAACCCCACTTGTTTGAACGTTACTATCGGGTATCTGATCAGCCCAGTTCCATTTCAGGATTTGGCATCGGCCTATATCTCTGTGCGGAGATCATTGAAAGGCATAATGGGAAGATTTGGGTAGAGAGTGAGCCGGGAGCAGGTTCAACGTTCTATTTCAGCCTTCCGATATCATGAAAAGGAGCAAGTTTTAGTACATTATTATAAAAACTAAATTATAATTTATTCTAAAGGCTACTGATTGGCAGTTATTTTACGGTACTTCTCTACCACACTCCCCAATCCTTTGTCGCCATGATAACTTGGTGCCTGATACACAAAAACATACGGTTTATACAAAGTGGCGCAGGATGCCTCCTCTTCTTTAAGTTTTTTATAGGCCTGCCATGCCGAATCGTAGGACGCAATAGCTGTTCTAATCGACACTTTATCGTATTTACCATTCAGGTCGCCTTTGTACCCAAGGGCCATAATCCTCCAACCTTGTGCAATAATCTGGTGTAGTAATAGACCATATCTGGAAGACACATTGATATAGCGTGTATCCGCAGCATTTTTAACATTGATCTGTTTACTTAAATCAACAATTTGTTCCCACAACCTAACCGCTTCAAATTTCTCTTCCACTGATGCATCCAGCTGATTAGCCTCGTACAATTTCTTAAATTGTGCATCTAGTGGATCAGAATCGGTGCCACCAAGAAATTCATCACGCATCCACCAAACCAATTGCGCATCAAAAGCAGGCAAAACACTATCGTGCCCTCTCAATACTGCACGTGCGGAAAGCAGGCACAATTGCCTGAATGCTATACGGCTCTTCCCTTTAATTCCCTGCTGATCCATATAGATATTAAAAACTTCTTCCTCTGTAAAGTTTGTATGTTGCGCCCAGTAACTGATCACATAAGCATTTAGTCTACACCAAAATTCATTACTAATATAAGGGCCTACCCAACCACCCCCTCTGGACCATGACCATATACCTGCAAATTGCGGCGTATTTTTTATGCCGTTTAAAGCATTATAACCTTTTTGAGGACGATTAAGACCGTACTCTTCGAAGCCTTCAATAACACCGTTCATCACATAATTTGGATAAGCCCCCTTACCTTCATATTCACGCTGGCATTGTACCTCAACAATTTGCCTATGTGCTCCGATACCTAATGTTGGGTTAAAATCAAAAGTGCGATGGTAATCACCTTTGGTATGTTTAATAGAAATAACCAAATTCGGGTGAGGAATGATCCTGTTCATTACTTTTAGATAGTACTCAGCGCTTTCATGCATGTCTCCGAAAGACCAGGTGCGATAGATCACTTCTTTATTCCTTTTTACACAAACTTCATCGTGCAGAAGATTCAATAGCTTGACATGGCTTTCCTCAGCATTAGTAATGGGATTATTTCCAGTATGATAAGGCACATTATTGAGGTAGGTTTCGCCCGTCCTAATCACGAGTCCGTCCAAATCAGGAAAAGCATCAAATACTTCATTGAGCATCGCTTTGTGGATGGCAATTGTTTTGGGCCGCTCAAAAGAGATTTTTCCGTTTGAATCGCAAATTTCATCACGGTACAGGTCAACCAATTTTTTCGGCAAAACAATAATATCAGTAAAATAGTAAACCTTGATACCGGCGGAATGCGCACGTTTAATATTTGCCCGAACTTTGGCTGCTGCTTCCATCACCCACGCACGGGCGGCCGACCCTTTTGGAAAAATACGTTTATCAAAACTATCGTAAGTGATGGCTGCATGTGCAAAAGTAAAGTCATTGATTACCATGCCTCCATAGCCATGCTGTTTGAGTAGTTTTGGGTCATTAAAATCGCTTTTGGTTAATTTTTCGCCCGGGTTATTGTGTACCATATCTAACACATAAGCCGACTTCACCGTCGCCGTAGCACGATCGACCGCTTTAACAATAAAGTCCACCACTTGTGTAGGGTCGGCAATGCCGTGCGGATGGTGCTTGAACCCTGGTTTTTCGATAATTTTTAGGTTCCCGCCCAGGGCTTTGATCTTTTCTGCGAAAGGCAGGGTATTTTCACCGATAGGCACAACTTCGTCTTCCATTGCTAAAACATGCAGCATCGGGTATCCGCCGGCCACAATTTGCCTAACCTTATCAATCGGACTTTCTGAAAATCTCTCCTCCTCCTCACGGGTACTCAGATTGAAGTCTTTCTTTACAATAGACCAATCATTCTTACTGCCGGGTCCTTTGCCTTTGCCACCAGGCCAGCTTTTCAAATCTACAACCGGGTTATCTGCATAGACACAGGCTACCTTTTCTGGGTTTTCTGCAGCCCAATTGTATACATAAACTCCACCCCTACTCATTCCTTCCAGCACTGCCTTATGTGAAAGTCCGGAACGGAGGAGGAATTGATAGAAATTGTTCCAGATGCCGACCGCCGCTGAATTCCCGTACAATTCGGATACATCACAGTATACTACATGGTAACCTAAAGCCAGGAGCCTAATTTCTGCTTCGGGAGCGGTATTCCAAAATCTTGCACGCCAAATGTATGGCCTGCCTGGGGAGGACCACTTAGGCGCTACGATCCTGCAATTTCTTCCTTCCAATTTAAAAGACGCGCAACGATAACCATGAAAATCAGTAAAGGTTTTCTCTGCCGTTATATACTTAAAAATATTAAATGTCGTATCCCGTTTATTATCCGCTCCTCCCGCAACACATATCGCAGTGCTAAGACATAAAAACACTAGCCATGCGGCAGTTAACTTAAGTTTAATCATTTCAATTATTACTTGATCTGTGTTCCGAGTAAAAGTACCCAGCCTGCATAACATGCATTTTCTTCAAATTTCCTCAGATTACCCTGATTGGCCACTTGCTGCATAACAGCAGTTTTGTCGGGGGCCTGATCCGAAACTTTCCACTCCACCTCATGCAATCCCGGGTTCATTAAGGGAAGTGTAAAGTAAAAACTGCGGTAGGTTGAGGAATATTTGTCAAACCGTGGATAGGATTGTTTTCCGGCACCATCAACAGTAACTACATATTGTCCGCAGCCCGGTCCAACAACATCATAAATCCCTGCCAGGCGCCCATTAAACTTAAGCTTTAAAGATGCTCCTGGAACCACAGATTTATATAACACCGGGAACCGGTTGCGGAGCATTCTTGCCACACTATCCTGTTGGGTCAATTCCTGCCAGCTTCCTGCTTTAACGATGTCCCTAAGCGAAATCATTTCCGCATCCTCCCAGTTTTCTCTTGTATAAGGTTTGCCAAGCTTATGCGCAACAGTACGGGCATGATCTGCCATTACGCGAAGGTTTTTTACCAGTATTTCCGCATAAATCCGCTGCCCCGTTTTTGGCAGTGGATGAACATTATCCGTAGTAAAAACAATCTTATCTGTATTTTCTTCAGGTTTACCCTGGAAAATAACCTTACCTGTTTTAATTTGCTGAACCACCTCAGGTGCAAATTTCACAGAAGGAATATCGTAATGATTAGCGATATGTTCCATAGCCAGCATAGACGGCCATAATTTACCTTCGGTGATTTTAGGCACCATGTTGCCAGACAAGGTATATACAAAACAAATATCTGTAAGTGGATCTGCACGCCAGATTTGCCGCACAATCCCTTCCATCGTTTCATGAATCCTTGCTGGATCCAAACTCCCATCATTTACAGCAAACTCAACAAATACCAGGTCTGGCCTATAGGTTAAAACATCATTTTTTAACCTAAATACACCAAGATCAGATCCTGTTCCGCCTACAGCTGCATTAATCTGCTTAACCATAGCTTTTGGATACTGACTTTGCAGCCAGCTCACAGACTGGTCCCGCCATCCGTCTTTGGCGGCCGTAATGCTTCCACCAAAATAAGCAACGGTAACTTGTTTACCGGCTTTCAGTTTTGAAAAAAAATTAGGGAGACCGTTGCGCTGATCAAATTCCTTCAAGTTATCCAGCTGATCTGTTTGTGCTTTTACAGCAAAGGCACACATACAGACAGCTAATAGTGATACTAATTTTCGCAGATTTAGAGTAAAGTTCATTTTAGCTTGTTTAGCGTTATTGTTTATTATTAGTATTTACTACCAGTATGTAAACTGATAGGGATCAAAATTTTTATATAATGGACGATAAAAATCAACAGTGGCCGTTTCCGAAACAGCAGCAGCAGCAGCTGCATTTTCCTCATAACTGATGTCTGCCCAGAAACCAAACCCGCCCTTTCCAGAACCAATTTTCAGCGTAAGTATATTTTCTCCGGCTTTAAGCGGAACACGGAGCGATACCTCACTCGCCCTTTTATGGTGAGTTTTGATAATCTGAACGATAGGTCTACCATTTAACCAGCCTTCCATCCAGTAATCAACACCAAATCTCAGTATCGCGTTTTGCGCGCTTTTAGTGGTGATAGACCGGGTAACAAATGCTACCGCATTTTCATCAATTCCAGAAAATGCTTTACCCAGGTTTACAAACCCAGTTTGATCTGCCTGTACTGTTGTTCTCCAGTCCAGCGTTACCCCATCAGTTCGCTTATAGGTAAGATTTGGATTTTGCCCGCCTTCAATTGCATCTTGCTGTCCCGGTAGTTGAAGACCGGGTAACTTCTCCCCATTTAACCCAGGTACCAGGTAAGGTCCCAGCACTCTCCAGCTGCCCAGTGTTTGAAAGGTTGGCCTGGGGTTAATTTTTTCAAGCCTGCCTGCAATTACCGGATCTGGTATAGCCTGCAAATTATTTAGCAAGCCTGCCTGTAGCTGCTGTAAGCGGGTTACGCTAAGTTGCAACGCCTCACGCTTTTTAGGGTCCTCTGTATATTTTGAAGATAACAATTCAGGTCCTACCTGAAGATAATATTTAACCCCTTTACCTATTGCCTGTTCTGCAATCAGGCCATCAGCAGATACCTTAACCCCAGCAGGCTGATCCGTCGTTGCGAAAGCAATAACATCTAATGCATCGCGCCAGCGCCACAAGTTAGCGCTTAGCCCACGTAAAATACCATTGGCAGGCGGTTGGCTGACTTTTAAAACCCGCTTAGGATTGGCCTTAAAACCCTGTTCTAACAATTGCGCAGCTGTTTGCGGAAAATGTAGGACCAGACCTCCATTATTTACAAAATGGTTAAGCTGGGAAACTGAAAAATCTACGTTCCCATTTCCCAGCACCAGGAGGTCCCCGCTTTGCAGCGTTTTGCTGCTAAGCGGAGAAATGCCTAACTTTTTAAGCTGTATAAGGCCCAAAGTATCACCACTATACACAACCCGCCTTTGCGCAGGAAGTGCCATTGAAGCATTTGTGATTAAATTTCTGATTAGCAATACTGCTGCCGGTTCGTGCTGCCGTCCCTCAAGATCTATTGAGCAAAACGTAATGGCTCCTTTGCCATGCCTGAATTCCATCAAAGGGCTGTAAGCAAGGTCAAATTCTGCTTGCAAAATTGGCCTGAAACCAACGACATCCGGGATTTTTAAAACTGAAGAGGCTACAGCATTGGTGTTGGTCCACTTAGGTGCATGCTCCTGGTCATATTCCATCGCCAATTTACCTTCAGGAAGCAAAAGTGGCGTTCCGCGCCAGTTACACAGATCGGCATTGCCTAATCCTTTCAGCACTTTGCTTAAACTGTCCCGAATAAAAACATAGCGCGACATGTTTTCTGCCGTTTCAAATCCCATGCCCTGCCAAACATCGGGCTGCTGGGCCAATATGATCACTTTCAAACCTGCAGCAATATCGGCCGATGAGTATGGCAGATCCTCACCAGCTTGTAAGGACTGCTCTCCAATAATCAAAGTCTTTATTCCCGTTAACCCCATATTTTTGGCCCAGACTGGCAACTTCAATCCCATCCCATCGAGTATAGTTTTTGATTTCCCTAAGGGGTCATATAATGCAAGTCCTTTTAGTTCACCTGGCTTTTCAATGGCTGGAAACAGGGTGAGCTGTAGTGTATCCAGCAAGTCTGGTTCTCCAGGTTGTTTAACTTTTAAAACCAAGTGACAAGTTGTTTTAGCGGAAACAATCGGTGCTTTCATCTGAAAAGGCACTTGTCTTATTTCACCTGCTTTAAGCTTAATTTTTTCAGCCCCATTTAGGAGCACTTTTTCACCCGACAGGAATTGCCATTCTGCATCCAATACCAGCTGCTCCACTCCATCCCAAACTATTGAAATCTGTTTATTGATCGTTTCGCCGCTATAATACTGATGCGTTTTATCCGTATGTATCGGAAATCCACCGATGTAAACAAGTAAAGGCTGGTTTGCCTGTTTAAAAATTTCAAACCGCTCATTTACCCAAACAGGCTTGGTCAAAACCGGGTCTTTCAAATACTTGTAACGGTTACTGTATCTTGGACTCTTGTTGTCGGGAGGTGTTCCGTATCCTTCCAGGAGCCAGTTCATCCAACCCCCGTTTACCCCCCAGCTTCGCCATGACCTGTTGGTATTTTTGGCAAACAGGCGCTGGAAATCCCAAAATTTGGGATACTGGGTAAAATCCATTTGTTCCCAGGTGGCACTAACAGGGTTTAAGCTTCTTGATATGGTACTATCTAAACCTTTAATTCCTTCAGTATAATATGCTGCTTCGCCCTGGTACATGGCCAGGTATTCTGTAAGCAGGAACTGGTTGCCTTTCCAGAAATTATTCCAGTAAGGCGGGCCAAATTCAACTGCAGAGAAAGGCATGTTACCATGTGAAGCCCATTCACTGGGCCACTCCTCCCGCTCCTGTAAAGGGATGAAATTCAGGTAAACATTTGCCGATGAAAGGTCTCCTATACTGCCATCGGCATGCGAATAAGCCAATCGCGTGGGATCTAAATCCTTCACTACAGCGCAGGCCAAACTGATGACTTTAGCCTGCCCAATTAGCACCGTATCGCGTTTACCCATGGTATTTGCTGCAATATTGGATTTTGGATTGTAGCTGTTCATGCCAACTACCCAAGCCATAATGGAAGGATGGTTACGGTACCAGCGCATATAGTACTCCATTTCTTTGCGATAGGCCTCCAGCACTTTAGGGTTAGAGACAAGCGCGGTGCGCAAAGAATTGATACTTGGTGCAGGCACAGTACAACCCATTCCTATGCGGTCCATCTCGTCCAGCAGCTCTTCATCTAGCAAGGGTGTCTCGGCCTGGGCACGCCACCATAAATTAGAATGAGGCTGGATCTGCGCTACATTATACCCCATCAGCTTGTACAAGCCTAAGCCATTTTTACCCGTTCCGTATATATCCGTGAGACGCCACCTCGAAGGGTGCCCATTCATATAAAGATCTTTCCCCTGCGTCCATAATTCCCTGAATCCAAAAGTAACTGGTGGATGGCTATCCAGTTTTTTGCTCTTGGACAACAGCACAACACTTGCCTTATACAGGTAAGGTTTCTCCAGTTCCCAGTATACCGGATTTTTCCAGTCTGCGGTAAAGCTATAAACAGCCTTTCCCTTAACCATTTCCAATTCGCTGCTTGTAAGCTTTAATGCCTCTTTACCATCCTTGTCGTAGATTATGGCTTCAAGCCTGCTACCAGTTAAAGGCTTTAGCGCGTCAATTTCCACCTGCAGGGTCAATGTCTTTTTCCTAAAAGAAGAGATGCAAAACACATCAGTAACGGCCTGAGGATTTCTGGCCATGAGGATTGCCGAAGCTGTTATCCCCAATCCCCATTTTTGCTGCGGAATTGTATTTCCTAGTGCCTGCCGTGATAAATACCGCAATACGTCTGATTTAAAATCACGCGAGATACCGGAATAATCTCTTGTCACAACTATTTTTAGGCTATTCTTAACACCAAAATTAATATGGCTGCTAAGGTCTACTTCTCCCCCTGGACGCAGTAATTCCGCAACCCTCACTTCATTAACATAAATAATGGCGTCGCCTTCAATACGCCTAAAATTAAGAATAACTCTTTTATTCTGCCATGTTTGTGGTATCAGCACCGTTTGCTGATACCACAAACTATTTGCCGTATCTGTCGGGATCCCTCCACTGGCTGTTTTTTTCTGCCAGCTTTTCACACTTAAACTCAGCGAATCCTGGGCGGCCCCGGGCAATGCAACGCCCAACAGCAGCCACAGGATTAGTTTTTTTAAAGACATATTAAATTACTTTAAATACCCATACTGGCTGATTGGAAAGCTGTTTAACGATGGCCGGAGGAATACTTACCTCAATACCATTTTCGGTTTTTGTCCACACCAACTTCTTTTCAGTTCCCAATAACTTAACCGTTGTTTTAGAACTCGAGTCTTTTAGGGGTACCAGTAGTTTTGCAGGCAAATCCTTTTCATTGTCTGCCGGCAAATAAGAAAGATAACGGGAACTTGCATTTTTAGTAAATGCCCATTGTGCTTCTCTATAAGGGGCAAAAGGTTTAGTGCCATAAATCGATTCCCCGTTTACCCTCATCCACTTACCTATTTCGGCCAGCCGTTCTGTAGCAACTTTGTGCCACTGCCCGTCAGGGCCCGGACCAATGTTTAGCAGCAGGTTACCATTTTTGGCGACCACGTCTACCAGCAACTGCACAAGTGTTTTTACAGGCTTAAACTGGTCATCCTGTTGAAAGGACCAGTGCTTGCCCATGGTGATACAGGTTTCCCAAGGGTGTGGCATAAACTTCGCCGGCACCTTTTGTTCAGGAGTGGTGTAATTTACGTACTCCGGCTTGCCATGCCTGTCTACCACAATAATGCCCGGTTGCTCTTTCCGTGCCATGGTTACAATTGGAGTCATGTCCATTTTCGCCCAGTCGCCGTCAAACCACAACAGGTCTACCTTCCCGTAACCCGTCATCAGCTCTTGCACCTGGTTAAAGGTAAAATCGGTAAAACGCTTCCAGCGGTCGGGATACTTTTTGCGGTCATACGACTCCGTCCTGTCCTTAGGCGGAAAGTAAGACCACCAGTAATCTTCCGAATGCCAGTCTGGCTTTGAAAAGTACGCGCCAATCATAAAGTTGTTTTTCCCAAAGGCATTGAAGATCTCTTTGGTAACATTTGCTCTTGGATTTTTCGAAAACGGTGTTTTCGCATTGGTAATGCTATAATCTGTATATTTAGTATCAAACATGGAAAACCCATCGTGGTGTTTGGTGGTAAAAACGACATATTTCATTCCGGCATCTTTTGCTGCATTAGCCCATACCTCCGGATTAAAGGCCGTAGGATTAAATGTCGTCTGCAGGTTTTCATAGCTTTTCTTGTAATCGGCCCACTTGCCGCTATTTGGCCCTGTACGTTGGGTAAACTTACGGTCTTCCGGACACAGTGACCACGATTCCACAATTCCCCACTGACTGTACGTACCCCAGTGCATAAAAAGTCCAAATTTTAGGTCTTGCCAATGCGCAATTTTTTCCTTCACCAGTGGATCGGAAGGCGCCTGATAGGTTTTTTCGCCATCATAACCCTCCGTTTCCTGTGCAAGGACTACTGCGCAGGAAGCCATAACAAAACAAGAAAGCAAGGCAACTTTATAAAATAATTTCATCATGATACGGCTATACTAATTGTTTAAAGGTTTGTTGCTTGGGTACATATAAGTAGATGTGGTAACGGGGCGGCTATCAGATACAGAAACATACCAGTATCCCTGCGCTGCCGCACCTGGCAATACCGCCTCATACCAACCATTTTCTAACAACTGCGCATCTGCTTTGAGCCACTTATGTTTGGTCCAATTTTCCTGATCTATACAATAAAAAACAGAAGCTAAGGCTGGTTTAACCGCATTTTTAACTTGAAATCTAACTTTCACATCTTCATTAACAATGGACGACTGCTGTCCGTATATTTCAGGTAGGGGCGATCCCTCCCCTTTTAAATAATAATCAAAATAAGGCTCTTCCATTTTAAGCCATCCAGCTCGTCCGGGCTCAGCGGTTCCACCGGGAACAGGGGCTGAATGGTTGGCATTGGGTGCAAATAAGTGACCTGTTTTGCTTTTCACTGCTTTTAAAGTCGCAGTTATTGCTGGGGGATAGAAAAAGATATCATTAGATGCCGCGGCAATAAAATATGGGCTTTGAATATCTTTTACTCGTCTGCCTGCATCAAGTTGTTTTAGCCATTCTTCTCGTTCTCCCGGGGTAACCAGGGTAAGCTGTCCTGCAAAGGCAGACCCCTCATCATAAAAACCCGAGCCATATACAGAAAATGCAGCCTGCACTTTGTTTTTAAGCAAGGCGGTCAGCATGGTCGTCGTATATCCGCCCCAGCTAATTCCGGAAATACCCAATTTATCTTTAATTACACCAGGCTGGGCCTGCAATAAGTAAAACCCTTGTAAACCAGCCACTACACCATCAAATATCGTACTGTAGGTGATATCGGGAAGTGCATTGAAACGGTGAGAATTGTAAGGAAAAGCTTTCCAGGCACCCGAAGAATTAGGTACTTGTAAAGGATCGGCAATACCAGGCAGGTCTATGGCGACTGTCACGTACCCACGTTTGGCCCATGCAATTGCTTTTTGCAATTCTGCATAACCCTTACCTCCATGAAGAATCAGCAAACCAGGATAATTTCCTGACTTAACTGGCCGCACAATCACGGCATAAATTTCTGAGGGTACAACTTTACCATCGGCAGTTTTACCATCCCTGGAGTAATACACCACTTTTTTAACGGATACTGTACCGGCAACAGAATCGCCAAGCTCTTTAACGATCCGTGGTGCCTTCCCTGTTAAATAAGGAATTAGGGGATCTTGCGCATTTGCAACTGTGATTATTGTTAAATTGCAAACCATTAGGAATGCATACTTCATAAGTTTAATTTTCATCTTCATTGGGTTACGGTTATATTAATTTGTTTAACAATGGAAATTTCTGCGCTGGCATTTCTATTAAAAGCCACAAATGTTACAGTATAGTTCCCAGGTTTGGTAAATGCGTATTCATAGTTTGTAAGTACTGCACTCGTTAGGCCCTGGATCGACACCGGAACATCCGGCGTGGCTTTTTTAAGGTCAAAGGCACGTGAGACTACCCAGTCTTCGTTGTCCTCGTTCACGCTTCCTGCGCCCGTCCCATTAATACTGATTAGTCCCGTTAATAATGGAATTATCCAGGATACCGTAGAGTTTTTAACATCTACCGATTTCCAACCCACATTGTCAATCGTTGCCAACGGAACTGTTTTTCCGTCTGTAAGGATATTGTTTAGATTGAATGTCCTAATTGTCCAGGTGGGCTGTCTTAATGTAGCATGATTGTATCCCACATATTTAAATGCAAAATAAACGGGTTTACCCAAGGCGGAAATGTCAGTAAGGTCAACCACACCAGAAGGCCACCTATCCACACCGGAAGACAAAGCCGCCCTGCTGGTGATGTCCGTCCAGGTTGCCTGGCTTATGCCCGGGGCATCATAATTTCCGGAAAAATCTACCGAATAGAGCAACCGCAGCGTCCCTGTTTCTCCTGTATTCTGGATAAAAGACGTAAAATCCAGTGTTGGCTTACCATTTGACGACATCCGGTTTCTGTTATCATATGAAAATCCCGGTTCACCGGAATAAAAAGCGATGTGGTCTGTTTCTCCAGAGAACAGAAATTTCACTTTTTCATTGATCTTATAGGTTGTTTTTTCCGTTGTAATCTCAAATTCTGGTGCCTCCACCTTCATCTTTTTACAACTGGCCAAAAATAGACCTGGAACCAGCAGGAAAATCGCTATTAATTTCATGATGTTTTTATGAGTTACCATCCCGTATTTTGTATTAATAGTTTATTTACGTTCATGTCGTGCGTAGGAATTGGCATGAGCAGGTTACGATCAGAAACTATAGTAGGTGAATAATTAAGAAATTTATAGGCAGCTGGTGCATTGTTATTGATGTCATCCGCCATGGCCCGCATCGTAGGTATAAATATGTTCCAGCGGATGAGATCGTTTCGGCGTAAAGCTTCAAAACACAGTTCCCTTGAACGCTCGCCGTAAATTGTCGCCAGAAAGGCTCCTGGAGGATCGGTTTGCGCTGAAGTCAGATCGGCATCCGTTAAAGTGGTCAATGCAGGGGTTACTGTAGCCCCGGTGCCAGGACCGCCAAGTGTTACCGTAGGAAGACCCGTGTAATTTGCACCAGGGTTGGTTACCGTTACATAAGTGACCCTACCCCCGGCTACGGTCGCAACGGCAGTGGCACCACTGCCCCCACCTCCAGAAATTGTCACTAAAGGAGCGGTAGTGTAACCTGCACCTTGTGTGTTTACGGTAATGGATTTAAGGTTGATCCCGTTTAGCGTTTTCCCATACCCCCGGCGCCTAACCTGGTTTACGGCATCTATCGCCAATGGCGTAACGCCATTTACGTAATACTCTGCCTCGGCAAGCATTAAAAGTACATCTGAATACCGCAGCACCGCGAAATTTTGAGGTGTGAAATTTTTGTTCTTTGGTGTAAGAATTTCGTACTCGCGCCGCCACTTACCAATATTCAACGCCCATACTTGCGTATTTGCGATGTACGTATCTCCGGGGCCTGAATAATTATAATTTGCACAGTTCCAGTCCCTTCTTATGTCAGGGGATGGTTTGATGGGCAGAGGACTTGTTAAATCAGACGCATAAGACTTGTAAAGCGTATAAGTTGCATTTGCCGATGCATAACAATATCCAATCTCCAGGCTATTGGTCTTGATACCAAGATTGTTTCCAATACGCCCGGTTTCATTGTATATTCCGGTGCCGTTGCCAGAGAATTCTATCTCCCAAATACTTTCTTTAACGTCGTATTTATCCTGGGCGTAATTGATAAAAATCTGCCTGTAATCCGGATTTAGGGCATGTTCGCCAGAAGCCACTACTTTTTTTGCCCAAGCCAGCGCATCATTATATTTGGCTTCGTCCCTTAGCGGGTATCCTGCCATGGTTAAACATACCCGGGCAAGGATGCCCTGAACTGCGGTTACGCTAACCCGACCACTAAATCCAAGCTTGGTAATGGTCTGTTCATGCAGCCTTAGCAGTCCTTCTGCTTCAGTCATGTCATCGAGTATCTTCGCATAAATTTCCTGCGTCGGCGTACGGGCCATGTTGGGGTTTTCAGTTGAAATTGTAGGGCTAAGTACCAAGGGCACATCTCCAAAGTTAGACACGAGTAAAAAATAATAGTAAGCCCTTAAAAACAAGGCTTCGCCTTTAATTTTAGCCCGCTTACCCGCATCCATTTCCGGCTTATCTATACTTGCCAGCAATACATTGGCACGCTGAACACCAAAATAGAGGGCACGCCAGAAGCTCGTTACGATGGCATCGCCCGCATCTGTATTGTAAGAACGTATGGTTGTGGTAGTAGGTGTAGCTTGTAGAGATTCGTCTGTGGTAGAATTAAGTTCCCAAACCATATATTCGCCATAAGTCTCGGCGCGTCCCAAAAAATCATACACACCGATAAGCCCTTTATTAAGCTGATCCTCGGTGGTATAATAAGATGCGGTAGTTAAAAAATCTGTTGGCTCGGTATCTAAAAATTTTTTACAGGAGCTTTGTGCCAGCAACAATACTACAGCAAATAAAACTGATAACTTCTTCATTTTATTTATCATTATAAGTTTGCATTTAAACCAATTACAATTGTGCGGGGAGTTGGGTAAGATGACCAGTCAAAACCGGGGGTTAACGCGCTGTTCCTGGTAGAGACATCTGGGTCCCGGCCCGAATAACCTGTCCATGTATACAGGTTTTGTGCCGTTATGTATGCTTTTAACCCTTTTATCTTCAGCTTGCTCAGCCAGTCATTTGAAAAATTATAATTCAAACTCACGGTCTTAAGTTTCAGATAAGATCCGTCCTCAAGTAATCTGGTTGAGTAATAAGTAGGGCCCTGTCCATTTGGCCTGAACAGTGTACTACTTGGTTGCTCCGGCGTCCAGTAACTGGCATAACTGGCATACTGGTTTAGCGCACCAACCCCTCTGCCGTTCCCTTCAAAAATAAGCTTGTTTGCATTGAATATTTCACTACCATAAGACCATTGAAAAAATACATTTAGCCCAAACTTCTTGTACACAAAATTATTGCTAAAACCACCCCTGTGAATTGGCATCGCACGACCAATAATGGTAAAATCCTTGGCATCCACAACCAGATCGCCATTAATATCCTTATACTTAATATCGCCCGGCAATATGTTAGCTCTTGGATTGCCGTTTGTAGTCAGGTTACTTTTTAACAGGTAACGGCCATCCGGGAATTTATCGAAGTCTTCATATTGATAAACACCATCCCATATGGCACCGTAAAACTGGGCAACGGGCTCACCAACTTTCGCTACATACAAGGCATTTGCGAAGGAAGCGTCCCAGGCTACGGTACTTGGAAAAACTTTTTGGTTTTCCGTTAACCCCAGCACACGATTTCGGTTGAAGCTAATGTTGAAAGAAGAATTCCATTGAAAATCCGTACTTTTTACGTTTACTGTATTCAGCGTAATTTCTAATCCCTCATTCTTCATTTTACCTATATTTTTAAAGCCGGTATCATAACCAAGGTGGTAAGGAAGTGTGGCATTTAGCAGCAAGTCTGAGGTCACCTTTCTATACACATCAACTGTCATTGATAAACGCTCCTTAAACAAGCTTAAGTCAAAACCGATATCCGTTTGCGCAGTGGTCTCCCATTTTAGATCTTCATTGCCCACTGCATTCAGATTGACACCTGCGACCGGGGTTCCATTGTTGAAATTGTAATAGGAAATTATTGGCAGGTTAACCGTGGTGAGGTAAGGAAAATCACTTACCCTGTTGTTACCTGTTTTACCATAGCTCAGCCTCAATTTTGCATCAGAAATAGATTGTATGTTTTTAAGGAAAGACTCCTGCTTTAATCTCCAGGCAAAGGCGCCGGAAGGAAATGCCCCCCATTTGTGGCCAGGGGCAAATTTCGAAGACCCATCTCTCCTCATGGATAAAGTAAATATGTAGCGGGACCTATAAGTATAATTTACCCTCCCCAAAAAAGACAACAATGTACTTCTGGAACTCGTAGAATTCAGACTTTGCGTAGCGCCTTCATCCAGACCGTCAATTCCGAGCGACTCATTTGGAATTTGTGACGCGACTAATCCATAAGCTGAGGTATTAAACTTCTGCGCTGTGAATCCCGCAACGGCATTCAGGTTATGGATTTTATTAAATACCTTGGTGTAGGTCAACGTATTTTCATTCAGCCAGTTGCTGTTTGTTGTGTTGGTAACGCTTCCATTTACCCCTTTAGAATTGTACCTGATGTTTCCTGTTGACGTTTGGGAATTATAAAAACCCTCTGCCTTTAAGAAATTAAGGTCCATGCCCCCGGTTACTTTTAAGGTAAGTGAAGGTAAAATCTTATACTGCAGGTAGGCATTGCTGATCAAATTATTGCCTGTTCGCCTGTTCAATTCATTTCTTGCCGATAACACCGGATTGATGCGATAATCGCCATTTAAATTTCCATCAATCGTAGGGTCATATAGAGAATTCAGTAAATCCTCGTCATTTGCACCTCCAGAGGTAGGCCTGTAACCCAATGCTTGAAAAAGCAAATTTATGGAAGCACTGTTGGCGCCCCCGTTTACAATATTCCCAAACGTCCGCGTATTGCTGAAATTGGTATTAATGCCGATTTTAAACCTGTCGTTTACGGTTTGATCAAGTACTAACCTGCCTTGATAACGACTAAAGCCCGAATTGGTCATCATTCCATTCTGATCAAGGTATCCAAAAGACAGCGAGTACTGTGTTTTATCGGAACCGCCCCTTACAGACAAATTATGACTTTGCATCCCAGCTGTGTTTAGCAGTTCATCCTGCAAATCTAAACCTGCTACACCAATGTAGCTATCTAATGTACGGTTAGGGATTGTCAGGTAAGTATTGATGGCTGTAGCTGGTGTGTTGGCGATCTGGTACCTCACAAAATCATAAGGCTCCATCATTTTTGGACGGTTTACATCTTTTTGCAAGCCGTAATATCCATCGTAATTTAAAACCGGCTCGCCTACTTTACCACGTTTAGTGGTGATGATGATAACCCCATTGGCACCTCTGGAGCCATAAATTGCAGTGGCAGAAGCATCTTTCAAAATATCGATGGATTCGATATCTGCGCTATTGATGAGGTTATTGTCTGGGTTGGTTACCGGAAAGCCATCTATAACGTACAACGGGGAATTGTCCTGGGTAACGGAATTGGCCCCTCGGATCACAATGTTTGATGGTGCACCAGGCTGACCATCGTTGGTGGTTACCTCTACACCTGCCACCCGTCCGGCAAGTGCATCATCAAAGGATTTTACAGGCGCCAAAGCTAAATCTTTAATATTTACCTTAGCAACAGATCCCGTAAGATCTTTTCGGGTAGTGGTTCCATAACCAATAACGTACACCTCATTTAGTCCTGTATTTTGCAGCTTTAAGCTTACATTCAGCACACTTTTACCAGCGACGGGCATTTCCAGGGGCTCGTAACCAACAAATGTAAATTGGAGCACCGGGTTGCTTTGATCCGGAATTACGATTTTATAGATTCCATTAATATTGCTCTTTGCCGTAATTTTAGTGCCCTTAACTGTAATGTTCACACCTGCCATGGCCTGCCTTTGCTCGTCCGTAACCTTCCCCGTGACGTTAATGATGTTATTTGCCGGCACTTGGGGTTCATCTATTTTTCTTATCACAACCGTTTTATAGGTCGCATTAAAAACAAGCTCGATATTTTGACCTTCAAAGCACCGGTGCAGGACCTCCTTCAACTCCATCCTGGTTACATTTAAACTAATGGGCTTCAGATTTTTAATCAGGCTGCCATCAGCCATAAAAGTTTGTCCGGTTTGTTCGGTAAGTTTATTAAAAACAGTTTTGATCGTGGCATTTTCGACCTTTAAATTTACTTTTTGAGCAAAGGAAGCAGCGTTCGCCTGCAAAAAAACAATCATTATCAGCACAACGTTAAGTTTCATAGCAATGAGAAATCTGGAGGAAAAGCAAAATCGCTTTCCGCATATTAGTGCAGTAAAATTTTTATACATTTGGTAAGGATTTATATTTGGTTTGTCAATCATTTATTTGTTATCCTCTATCAGTAGTTATACTGAGTAACCAGGGGTGGCTCAAAACACTCCTGGTTCTTTTGATAACCGGTATTTATTTAGTTATTGCTGTAACGGTTACCCTCCTTTCCTCTATTTTAAAATGAACTTTATTCGTTAATTCAATCGTCTTCAATAGATTGGCCAGGCTCCTGGAGCGCAAGTAATTCCCTTGAAAAGTTAGCCCTTCGAGATTTCCTTCGTATACAGGCACAAAATCATACCAACGGGAAAGCTTTTTCATAATCTCTTTAATGTCCTCATTATTAAAAATGAAGTAGCCATTTTTCCAGGCCATCACGTCCTCTACATCAACATGCTCCAGGCTTATGTTTAAGTTCTTGTAGTCATTGGTCGCCATTTGACCAGGCTTCATAATCCTGGAATAGCGGTTTGCGGTAAACTTGATGGACCCCTCCAACAATGTGGTCTTGCTAAAAGCCTCATCGCCATAGGCATGGACATTAAAATGTGTCCCTAAAACCTCTATCTGCTCCTTACCCGTAGAAACGATGAACGGCTTATGAATATCTCTTTTTATCTCAAAATAAGCCTCACCATGAAGCTCAACATGCCTCAGCCCTGTATTTACAAAAGAAACAGGGAATTTTAGCGATGATCCGGCATTCAACCACACAATACTTTGATCTGGTAATACGACTTTATGTTCTCCACCTCTTGGCGTGGTTATCATATTATAAATTGGTACGCTTTTTTCAGGTTCTTGCGCTGCACGGTAAATAAGTTCACCATTAGCATTTTTAACCACTGTTATACCCGATTCTGTGGCTAACGCTCCTCTTGCTGCATCGTTGAGATTTATTTTCTTACCATTCCCGAGAGTAAGTATGGCTTTTCTACTGCCCGGGTTCAGATCATTAACAACATATTGCTTGTTTGTCTGTATTTGACTTTTTGTTCCGACTGTTGCAAAATAGAACCCAGCGGCAAACACTAAAACAATAGAGGCGGCAGCTACAATACGTGGCCACAATTTTGCCGGTCTAATCTCGTTACTTCGCTCAATAGCTGCCCAAAGTTTTACTTTCAGTAGCATATAGTCTGGTGTGCCCAGTAAATCTGCCCTTTCCTTGGTTTCGTCTAAAAACCAGGATTCTACTACTGCCTTTTCTTCAGTGGATGCTCTTCCTTTATTATATTTGGTTAGCAGTATTCCTGCCTTTCTTTTACCCATAGTCTTCTTGCTTTACGTAAGGATATGGATAAGAACGGCAGCTCAGATAAAAGTAGCAGATGAAAATAAAAATATTTTTTCTCCAGAGCCGGGATTACAGAAAGGTAAGAGCGATACTAAGCAAGTCGCCGAATTTAACCTTTAACAAATTGACCGCATTATTTCGCTGTTTACGAACAGTATTCTCAGAAATACCCAGTTCTTCAGCAATTTCTTTATAAGACAAGTTGCCTTTCTGTGTATATTTAAATACCTCACGCATTTTTTCTGGAAGCATTGACACTTCATATTCAATCCTCGCTGCAAGTTCCCGCTCCCTTGCAAGGTGATCTGTTATACAGGTACCGTTATCCATAAAATTACCGAGGGAATTGATGTAGTTTTTGCGAACCTTACTTTTTTCAAAATGTTTAAGGATGCGGTTTCTTACTGATGCATATAAAAAAGCAGATAAGGAAACTTTTAATTCGAGGTCGTCCGACTTAGACCAAAGCATGACAAAAATATCCTGCACCACATCTTCGGCTTCCTTTTCACTTTGCAGCAGCCTACGGGAATATCTATATAAAACTGCCCAATACCGGTCATAAATTTCAGCATAGGCGTTCTTATCACCACCTTTTAAAAAAACAGTTAATTCTGTATCGGAAAGTTGACTATACTCCTGCATACGTAATTTTAGATGCGAGTGCTGATACTTGGCAAAGCTTTACCCTTCATACTTGGTTATTTATTGTAAAGCTACAAAACGTCATCAATAAAGTGAAATTATTTAGACCTCGCTTTACAACAATCGAAGTAGTATCAACTTATAACAGTCGGTTCCCTTGACGAGCGATTCTTTTACCGGTTATCAATAATCCGATCGCCTCGTATTTCCCTATGCAGACAAACAGGCATATCAATATACATTCCATCACTCCAATATACTTTCTGCATCCCTCATGCCCGGCATTACAGGCCATTATTTAGTCAAAACCCCATCAGTTTCCCCATGTTGGAAATAAATTAAAACTTAACACCCAGCAGATTGCAATCACCAGAAAATTTGCAAAATGATCAATTATGAAAGTGTTAAAATTTTGCCTGAAATAAGATTTGCAAATATCTATTAATACTCAATATGATCTTTGCTGAATAACAAAAGGACAACTATTCCATTTAAATAAAAAAGTCCTCAAATCATAGATTTAAGGACTTTTAATATTGTGTCGGGGTGGCAGGATTAACCGCCATCTTTATATCTATTTGATAGTAATATTGTTATTAAAAATTTTTAACCTGAGGTACCTCAAAAGGTACCCCACATTTTTGATTAAAAATTGTAGGGGGAACACCCCGATTTTTTCTCGAAAATCAATGAACTTTGTTTACATAAATATACCGTTTTTATCGGAAAATTATCTGGACGCTTCACAAAAAAATCAAACGCAGTTTGAAGAAATTAGCCTAAAATTTTGGCTACTAATTGGAGTGCACTGTTCTTCCTAAAGCTGCCTTGATATTTTTAATTGCAGTAGGACGGTCATCCATAGGAATGTACAACAGATCGATATCTACAGAAAGCCTGAGTAATGGCCGGTAAAAAAGATTGATTGCCGTTCCACCTTTCAAAGCAAAGCAATCTTCCTCATCAATTAATAGCAGTCATCCCTTTCTCGATCAACCATGACCTGCTCACAATCATGCTATCGGGTATGAGTTGAATTAATTCTTTTCTGCGTTCGGAGTTGACAGGCATAGTTTATTAAATCTTATTGTTGCGGCGATGATCGCCGCGAATACGAAATTAAGCAAACCATTGGTTTAACAAAATCAATATCTGTGGCGATCATCGCCGCAGGACAGCAAAATGACAAACTAATTTTAAACAAATTATTTTATACTTAAAACTAACTAGTAATAGGTATAGATAGATAGAGCAGCTGGTCATTATGAAGCGAAATGACTGGAAAGCGGGTTTCGAAATCAGGTGGATAGTATTGCCGAAACCTCCACAGGCATCAAAATCGTAAGCACTGCGCTAGTGACCTTGATCCGGAACTGGCCAGTACTGGATTAATTTAACAGCAAACAGCCGACTAATCAATTCCTCAAACCATCCGGCCAACCGTTTGTTGCATCTAAAAATAGTACCATGTCCAAAGCTTCAGAGAAACCAAGCCTAAATTTGCTCGACGCCGCACGTAGCTGCGATTCCCTTTTAGTCAAAGACCGGATTAGCCAGGGAGCGGATGTTAGGATGAGCGATAAAAATGGCTTTAACGCATTACATTACGCGGCCATGGGCAGTAATGCCTGCGATGAGGAAACTCCTATTTTGAAAACGCTGAAAGTATTGCTCGAAGCCGGATGCCCGCTCACCTCAGCAAGTAATGACGGAAGATCTCCCCTTTTCCTGCTGGCAGAATTCTCTCCATTTCTTTCTCCGGTAGCATTTTTAATCCAGGCCGGAGCCGATCCGGATGTCAGGGACGGACATGGCAATCACATCACAGAAAATGCCATGATGGAAGAGGTTCAGGCATTGCTGAGTGAACTTACGGGCGTAGTTCCCCAGGAACCTGAGCCGGCATTGCACTTTGAAAAAATGTCTCCCCTCGCATGGAAGACTGCTAGCAAGACGGTAGATGACGTATTTTCCGAATTGAACGCGGATGGGATCATCTGCCTGGCAGACACAGGTTATACCCAATCAGATGGTTTCGCTGATTGTGCGGAAGTCCTCGCTCAGCACAGCCAGCCGGACAGGGTCAGCGGATTCTGTTTTTATACCAGGCAGGATCTCCGAACTGCCAAACAAACAAGCCAGCTTTATTTAGGGATATGGGGAGCGCCCAGTGGCGAAGATCAAGAGACCACCACCGTCGCGAAGCGCGTGATTTCAGCCTTTGAAAGCAAGGGAATGAGTTGCAGTTGGAACGGCTCAGCCTTAGTGCGTCCTTGTGTTCTGCTTTACGACTTCAAGGGATAATTCATTACTCATCTTCGAAGAATTCAGCGTTTAAGCTTTTAAGCCACGTATTTTACACCCCATTTCAGCAACTCTTGAATGCTGGGCGCTAAGTCCTGTCCCTTTTCAGTCAACGTATATTCTACCGTCGGCGGCACCGTTGCAAATACCTCTCTGTTCACAATACCATTGGCTTCCATGTTTTTCAGCTCTTTAACCAGCATCCGGGTGTTGATCTTAGGTATCATGCGCTCTATTTCGCTGAAACGCCTTTTCCCCCCAAATAAGGCATAGATGATTGACATGGACCATTTCCCACCGATGATATCCAACAATTCCTGCAGCGCGCAGCGCTCTTCACATTTTTCCATTTTTTTTCCTTTCATAACTAGCTGAAAATGTGCTTCCCTTTACTTTATGTTATTACTATACATTCGTGTTACTACTTTCAAAAGTAAAGTATTGTATTTTTCTTTGCAAACAGAAATTAATTTTAAAACCATGGAAACAACATTAAAAGGCCAGGTAGCCCTGGTGACAGGTGGTACAAAAGGCATCGGTCAGGCGATCGCAGATAGATTAAATGACAGAGGAGCACAGGTCGTGGTCACTGCCCGAAATGCGCCAGAGGAAAACCCGAAGGGACATCATTTCATTGCCGCTGATCTCACAACAGCAGATGCCGCAGCAACAGTAGCCCAGGAAATCTTAGCGGCATATGGAAGGATCGACATCATAGTCAACAATGCTGGGGCGAATTTAAGTCCGGGAGGGGGTTTCAATTCACTCGATGATGAACATTGGCTTAACGACTGGCAACTAAATTTCATGTCGGTGGTACGCATGAACAAGGCCTTACTGCCTACGATGATCAGCCAGAAAGGTGGTGTGGTGATCAACATCTCTACCGGAGCAGCAAAGCTGCCCCTCTGGGAAATGACCATGTCCTATTCTGCTGCTAAGTCAGCTTTGAATACCTACAGCAAGGCACTTGCCAATGAGTTGGGCCCGCAAGGCATACGGGTAAATGTCGTCTCACCTGGTCTGGTAAAAACAACCTTGATGATGGATTTTATTGAGAATATTGCAGATTCATCAAATGTCCCAGCTGATCAGGTTTTCCAGTCAATCATGGACAAAGTTGGCGTACCTATAGGAAGAATGGCAGATCCGGAAGAAATCGCTGGCCTTGTCGCTTTTTTGGCGTCCTCTGAAGCCAGGTACATTACAGGGATAAACTATTCTGTCGATGGCGGTGCTTTCCCGGCAGTTTAGCACCTATGAAATGCCATAATAACCTGTAAGGCAGATTTCTCCTATACTAGTCAAATAGGGGGAATTCTGCATGCATTAGGTCGACGTCTGTCGAGCGCTGTGCAGATCACTAGCCATAAAACCGTCAACTAACTGCATGGCTCGAATTCAATTGCGTAATTTGGTTAGCTCAGACTTGAGGACTGTCTTCTACTAACATAGGTTTACAGTTTTAGAAATAAATTAATTTCAAAAATGAATGAACACATTTTAAATTTTACTAACACAAAGACAGTATAGTGGAGGTTTCCTCCCCGCTTTTGGTGGTAAAATAGAACATTAGTCAAAATACAGTCAACTACTTTCAAAGAGTTCCCATTTAAAGGCGATTTTTCTGTGCAATTTTACCTTCAACTCTTCCGACCACCAAAAGTGGGGAAGAGCCAGGTTTCCTCCCCAGCCATGTACCATAAAACATCAGTACAGCGCTTTCTCACGGGGCGAACAAAAACTACTGCCTCCAATTACCAAGCACGGGAATGCTGAGCCTGAGATAAGTTTTGATGTCTGCGATGTCTTTTCCAAACGCCTGGTACCAGCCGCCGGATGCCCGGAGGTCCGCTTTACTTTGATAAGCTTCACTGTAGACCAAACGATCGAAATCATCAATTGCTCTTTTATCTTTGAGCAGATGATCAAACATCCAGTCATGACGGTATCCATCCTTCATATTAGGCACTTGCCATGATCATAATGACTAGTTGAAGATATTTGACCACCAAGTCCTGGTTGGTGTCATCTCCGGTGCAATATCATGATTTGTTCACCTGAACTTTGCTAAATCAACAGCTCTCAATTGAATACCACGTCCCGGTATTTGCTCCATGGGGTCTTATTACCTCACAGCCTTCAAGCTCCCTCCCAATCGTGAGGAGCGGCAGTTGATCTGACTTAGCGGTTTTTCCGATTTCCCCTCAGGAAAACTGACTTTCGTAAAAATGCAAAACCATTTGTTAGCCGGTGTTTTTTCCTAACGACTGGGATACTCAAGATAGCCAGAATTGATATGCAGGCAGATGCGCCCAGGGCACCGCCATACCCCTGAAAGAATTTACTTGCATTCAGAAATATAATGCAAAATAGAATTCCTGCGACTCCAATGAGCCAATAGCTTCTGATTAGGCGATTTGAAACCATTCCTATAAACGAAGAACCGATGCAAACTAGTGGAATATTTTTTATTAGGTATGGGTCGATACCGAAGTTAGAAAATTTGAGAAGCAAACCCACAGAAAGGGATAGCATGGCCGATGAACGCACAGGCCCTTGATTCAATTCTTCATTAACATAAAATGTAATGATAGCGCCCATAAACCCCACGCCGATTAGTATTAATAGGTTAAGCATATCTTGAAATAAGATAATAGATAAATGAGGTAGTGACCACTCCTGCAAAGGCTAAAGTGCCGAGCTTTCCTCCTACCCCCGAGAATAGACTTTTCGAAACTAAAATTAAAACAGCGGTAAAAAAACTTGCTGTAAGGACAAAAACCAGGTTGGGAGCTACGCTAGTACTAGACATGCCGATAAACGCACCACAATATATGGCACTAGGAAGCTTTTGAAGGTAGGTCGATAGTTTCTTGAAATTCGGAGTAAAAGAAGCTACTAGCCCAACGGCAGAAGCAGAAATTACCGGCCCCATTTCCAAATAGTGATTAAGATAAAAAGATGTAACTGCCCCTATCGGAATCCATATTACAACCAGAATATGCTCATACTGATGTTCGTGATGATGAATTTTCCCACTCGTATACGCCGCAAGTATCAGAATACTGATGATAGCGATCGAAATGAGAATTCCCATAGACTGAAGATTTTCTCTAAAGATCGAGAAGAGAAAAATAATTTGGATCGACAGCAAAAACATGATCGATGCTTTTCTGAGGAGCTTGTGTTTTTTCATTGAGTGGAAGGTATTATGACTCACTATAGGAATTTGACTTGATGCGATGATCGGTTGATGATAGAAATTAACACTTTAAAATGAACGTATGCGAACTTCCTCCTATCCCGATGGTTCTTACGTTAACTACACAAAAAATGCGAATCGGCCATCGGCTAAAATGTTGATGTCCTTAAGTGGCAACTGCAAACCCGTAGGGGTATAAGCTTTACAGACTATATAAAACCAAAGCATCTTATTCTATATATGATTTATGCAGGTTGACCTGGGGATGAAATTCGCAACTAGGGCTTGAGGGAAAACATAAAATTTGAAACTAGCACACCATGTAGAATCCAACAAATTTCATCTCTCTTCTTAAAACCATCAACTATTTTAATTTCCGCTGGTCTTCACTGATGGCTAAGTTATTAATACTTGCATATCTCTTGGCCATTAAACCATTTTCATCAAACTCCCAATTCTCATTACCATACGCCCTAAACCAGTTGCCATCTAAATCCTGGAACTCATATTCGAACCTTACAGCGATGCGGTTATCGGTATGAGCCCAGTATTCCTTTTTAAGTTTATAGTTTAACTCTTTCTTCCATTTATCGGAAAGAAATTCTACAATTTCTGCTCTTCCATTTACGAATTGATCTCTGTTTCTCCATTCGCTGTCAACAGTATAGGCTTTGGAGATTTTCTCAGGATCCTGTGAGTTCCAGGCATCTTCTGCAAATTGAATTTTTTGTAACGCGCTCTCCAATGTATATGGAGGTAAGGGAAATTTTTGTTCCATGATTTAATTGATTAGGTTATTTATAATTGACTTTGAACGTTCTATTAGTTGATTCGACCTGAACATTTTACTTTCCGTAATGCAGCTCTCGAAGAGCAGATAAACGTGATCCGAAATAGCCTCATCTGCAATCAGAGTTTTAAAGAACTCCTTTAAATCTTCCTTGTGTCGTTGGATCGGATTTAATAGCTTAATATTATCACCAGGTATTTCAGACAAAATATTCAGGAAACTACAGCCTCGAAAATTCTCTTTTGCATTCATATGGATCAAAAAATCAAATGACGAAACGACCTTGGATTTCAATCCTTCCGCCTTTTTATTGTAATCATACAATTCATTAAACCAGTAGTCATGTCTGGCATCCAGGAAGGCTACACACAAATCCTCCTTTGATTTAAAATGCTGATAAAAACTTGCCTTGGCGACATTGGCCTCAGCAATTATTTGATTAATTCCTGTGGAGTTATAACCCTGACTTGCAAAGAGAACAGAGGCTGTCTCTAGAATCCTTTTCTTTGGTGATGACATAAAATCAAAATTTACTTATGCAAAAGTAGTAATAAAAATTATATAAACAGACAGGTCTGTCTATTAATTTTAAAAATTAAATAATCGATGATCGATACCAACGTCGTTGGGCTGTAAAATCATGTTCGTAGACTAACTAAAAAATCAGAACGAGAAAATGATCCGCAATTCATGCGAATCTACGAACACATTTGATTTGACGATCGAGACATGGAAGGTTCTGAGGTACCAACAGCAAAACTTCAGGTGTAGCAGAGCAAAGACACAATACCGGATCGGCGAGCGTTTTTCAATGCTCTAGTAATTCTGGCTATGGATTTCTGAAGAACTGATCCTGGAGCTGAGTAAAAAAACCGCAGCGCTCAAAGAATAAAATGATGAGCCGGACCAACGAGTTCGGCCACGAAGGGGTTTTGCCAAACTTCTAGTGCATGGTTCGAAAAACCCCTTAATCAACCTTAATCTGGACGCACAGGCGTTGTGAATGCATCTTAAACCTCAAAAGCTTATAGTTTCGACGCTTTTCTTCAACAATTTGTAGCAGCAATATGTTGCTGTAGTTAATGGATAAGCCAATCAGTGGATGATGATCGAGACATGGAAATGATTTCGAGGGACCCTAAAATCGAAAAACCTCGATAGGGTCCCTCGTAGGGTCCCTCAATACTTGAAATTATGTCATATCAGAGGATATAGGATTTAAGCAAAAAGGCCTCAAATCATAGATTTAAGGCCTTTTTAACAGAAGGGTAAATTCTGTTCGTCGGGGTGGCAGGATTCGAACCTACGACCTCCTGCTCCCAAAGCAGGCGCGATACCGGGCTACGCTACACCCCGAACTGGTATCTTCTTTTTTACTGGTCAATATTAAACTACCTTTCCAGATAGTTTTGTCGGGGTGGCAGGATTCGAACCTACGACCTCCTGCTCCCAAAGCAGGCGCGATACCGGGCTACGCTACACCCCGAACTGGTATCTTCTTTTCCCCTTTTCGAGGGGCTGCAAAGTAACGCATTTAAATTAACAATACATTGCTTTTACACCATTTAATTTCAGCGGAAGAAGAGGGATTCGAACCCTCGGTACCGTTGCCAGTACGACAGTTTAGCAAACTGTTCCTTTCGGCCACTCAGGCATCCTTCCGTTATTCGCTCGAAATGTCCCTTTCGAGGCTGCAAATATAGTAATTCAAATAGGTTTTCAAAAAAAAATTACACGTTTTGTAAGTAATCTATACGCACATGATAGATACTCATAAGCATAGTCTTGAATATCAACTTTATAGTTTCTAAATCTTTTAACGTTAAATCGCAATTATCTAACTGGTCTTGCTCCAGTTTATAATTAATGATGCGTTCCACCAGGTCATTTATGCTCTGTGCATCCGGATTTTTAAGACTTCTTGAGGCCGCTTCAACCGAATCTGCCAGCATTAACACCCCGGTTTCTTTAGAAAAAGGAATTGGTCCGGGATACCGGAATATATTTTCATCTACAAATTTCTCTGGGGAATTCTTTAAAAACGACTGATAGAAATAATCTACCCTGGTGTTTCCATGGTGCGTTTTGATAAAGTCTATAATAGTTTCGGGCAACTGATGCTTACGCGCAATCTCAATGCCCTTAAGCACGTGCTTAATGATGATCTGCGCACTTTGCTCATATGGCAATTTATCGTGCGGGCTTTTGCCGGTATTTTGGTTCTCAATAAAATACTGCGGATTTTCTATTTTACCAATATCGTGGTACAAAGCCCCTGCCCTAACCAATAAAGAATTACCACCAATTTTAAATATAGCAGCTTCTGCTAAATTAGCTACCTGTAAGGAATGCTGGAAAGTACCAGGCGCCTTAAAACCAAGCTCCCTAAGCAACTTATTATTCGTATTAGTTAACTCTATCAACGCCACATCAGATGTAATACCAAATACCCGCTCAAAGCCATAAATTAATGGGTAAGCGAGGAGTGACAACAACACACTAATTACAAAAGGCACAAAGTTAACCCATTCAATTTCTTCAAACGAGCCTTCCCGAAGTAAGGCGATACCTACAAAGCAAATAAAATAAGCCGTTAAGATAAATAAGGCAGATAGTAAAAGTTGTTCTCGTTTAATTAAGTTACGAATACTGTAAATGGCCACCATTCCAGCTGTAGTTTGATAAAATACAAACTCAAAACTGTTGGGCACAAAAAATCCAGCAATTAAGATGACCAATAAATGGAGATAAAGTGCCAGCCTGGTATCGAACAGGATTCTGATAATAATTGGTACAATACAAAATGGTATATAGTATAAACTAGGTAACTGCAATTTAATAGACCAGGTTAAGGCAAACAACATGGTGGTGATGACAAGCAGCAACAAAGATAGCTGCCTGTTATCCGCAAAAATATCCTTCCTAAACATGTACAGGAACACCATTTGTAAACTGACCACAAAGCCTACCAATAAGATTTGCCCCAGGTAAACCAGCTGACTGCTGCCGATAGTTTTAATCTGTGCTTCGTAAGTTTCTTTGAAAGACTCCAGCTTTTGATAAGCATCATCATCAATCACACTTCCTTTTGCAATGATAAGATCTCCTTTTTGAACCATACCATGTGTGGTAGAAAGGCTATTGATGGTACTGGTTTGTACGATGCCAGTTAGTTTTTCATCAAAAACCACATTAGGCTGTAAATAATCCATCACTAAATTGGTTACCACATCTTTAACCTTTGGGTCTACCGGGCCAAAGTTCTTACTAAAGTAATCTAATGCCGATTGAACAGTATATAAATCCTGGCTATTGATGGTTTTAGTGATGTTGTTATTTAATAAGGAAAGGTCACAATATTTTTTCCCTTTAAGGTGTTTGCTGTCAATAGCCAGAATGCCTTTCTCATAAATGCCCTTCATTAAGCTTAAAGAGCTTGCTTTATAAACATCTTTTTCTGGTTCAGGAAAAGCCGCGCCTTTCCATTTGATGTCAAACTCGTTTGAATAGGCCTCAGAAACAGCCTCAAAAACTTCGCTGTCGTATTTATAGATAGGCAATATGTTTTCTAATGCATCATTCTTGTCTATAGTTAACTGTGGATTGGTTTTTAAAATCGCAAAGCTAAACGGTGAAATCAAATCTTTATTCTGCCAAACTTTACCTTTCTCAAATTCGTAACGGAACCGGGGCTGCTTGGGTAAAAATAACGTAATGGTAACCACGGTAAGCAGCATCATTACATACTTGATATTGGATGAGTACTTGCGGTAAAAGACCTTATGAGAATTCTTTCTGACTTTCATTATATCAAAAATAGCATAAAAACATGAATATACCGTGCCTCTATGTTATTCTATTCATGTATAGCAATTATTGAAATATTTAAAAGAAAATCAGCCTATTATCATTTTACTATTTTATACCTTTGCCCCACTTCAAAAATAAGAGACGATATGTCAAATCATAAAGATGTCAATAAACTGTCCGCCGCCGGTTTATTAATTAGCCTGGGAATTATTTACGGCGACATAGGTACCTCTCCACTTTACGTATTTAAAGCCATCATTGGCGAACGTTTGATCACCGCCGACCTCATTCTTGGAGGGTTGTCCTGCATTTTCTGGACGCTCACCTTGCAAACAACCATTAAATACGTTATTATTACTTTGCAGGCAGATAATAAGGGTGAGGGTGGAATTTTTTCTTTATATTCTCTGGTAAAACGTAAAGCAAAATGGCTCATCATCCCCGCAATGATTGGTGGTGCTGCATTACTGGCAGATGGCATCATGACCCCTGCTGTTACCGTATCTTCTGCTATTGAAGGTCTGGGTATCATTTATAAAGATTTACCAACCGTACCTATAGTCATTGCCATTATATCAGTCCTATTTATTGTACAGCAATTTGGAACCTCGCTCGTGGGTAAAGCTTTTGGCCCCATTATGTGGCTCTGGTTTACTATGATTGCCGTATTGGGATTGGTTTATGTACTTCAGTTTCCTGAGATTTTAAAGGCTGTTAATCCTTATTATGCCTACCATATACTTACCACAAATCCGGAGGCATTTTTAATTATAGGTGCAGTATTTTTATGTACTACGGGAGCAGAAGCGCTGTATTCTGACTTAGGGCATTGCGGTCGCGCAAATATCCGCATCAGCTGGATCTATGTTAAGATATGCCTGGTGTTAAATTATATGGGTCAAGGTGTATGGCTTTGGAAAATGCAAGGCCAAAGCCTGGGAGACGTTAACCCCTTCTATCATTTAATGCCAGACTGGTTCCTGATCTGGGGAATCTCCATTGCAACAGTAGCTGCAACAATTGCCAGCCAGGCGCTGATTTCGGGCTCATTTACCTTAATTGCTGAAGCAGTACGCTTAAATTTATGGCCTAAAGTAAAAATCAATTACCCAAGTAATCAAAAAGGTCAGTTATATGTACCTTCCATGAACTGGGTGTTATGCATAGGCTGTATCATCGTGGTATTAATTTTCGAAAAATCTACCAATATGGAGGCCGCCTATGGTCTTTCCATCACTATAGCCATGCTAATGACCACCATTTTGGTTTCCATTTTCTTAATGAGAAAAAGGGTTCCAATGTACCTGATCATTATCTTTTTAACTATATATGGCGTCATTGAACTTACCTTTTTATTAGGCAACGCTGCTAAAATTCTTCATGGAGGCTGGTTTACGGTACTGTTAGGAACCTCACTCTTTTCTATCATGTGGGCATGGTTCAACGGACGAAGAATCCGTAACCGCTATATGAAATTTGTAGACATTGAAAAATACTATCCTATCATTTCAAAAATAAGTGAGGATAGTACAATTCCTAAGTATGCCTCTCAATTGGTGTACCTTACAAGTGCCAATTTCAATTCCGAAATTGAGTCGTCCATCATGTATTCCATGATTCAGAAACTACCTAAAAGGGCCGACGTATATTGGCTGTTGCATGTTGATGTAACCGATGAGCCACATACCATGGAATACAAAGTTGTTCCATTAGTACCGGGCAAACTGATTAGAGTAGATTTTAAACTTGGGTTTAGGGTAGAGCAGCGCATCAACGTATTGTTCCGTAAAGTAGTGGAAGACATGGTTAAAAATAATGAAATTGACATTACCAGCAGATATGAATCTTTACATGAACATAAAATTGCTGGTGATTTCAGGTTTGTTGTCGTAGAAAAAGTGTTATCTACCTCTAACAGCCTGGATTTTGTAGAGCGCATTACGATGATTTATTACCGGATCCTTAAAAATTTCAGTGTACCAGAAGAAAAAGGCTTTGGGCTAGATTTGAGTTTTGTAACCGTTGAAAAGGTGCCCTTGATTGTGGATTTGCCAACGGATTTTGTCTTGAAGAGAATAGAATAATTTGTTTTTTCACAAAAATGCGTTGTCTGTTGTGGTATGATTCCAAACAGGCAGCGCATTTTTTATTACATCATAGAATGAAAGCCAATCTGATTGCCTTCAGTGTCCATACATATTCCACAAAACCCATATTGTCCAATAGACATCTTCTCAGAAATCACCTGGCCTCCTGCAGCTGCAACTCTTGAAATTTCAACAGCACAATCCTCACATGAGAAATAATTTAACGTACCTCCAGCGCCGGGCTTAAACATAGGTGATTTTACGATTGCCCCACTAATACCAGGCGCATCCATCTCACCTGGAAAAAACACCATTTCAAAATATTCAGCACTACCTTCTTCAGCATCCATTCCTTCCGGCATTGGCGCAGCTTCCATTTTAAGCTCCAATACGGTTTCGTAGAATTTCTGTGCCCTTGGCAAATCTTCCACGTAAATTTCTGTCCATCCAATTGGGTTTCTTGTTTTCATAGTTTCTGTATTTATATCTAAAATGATTTTTTATTTACAACCCAAAAATGATCAATAAAAGGCACATTTACAGGTGCTGTTTAAGACAAAATAGCGGTGCATTTGCGTCAGGTAAAGCGCGGAATAATTTAAAGAGATCTAAGTGTGCTGCCTGTATTTTCTACCATAAGAATGTGCCGTACACCGCATTTTATGGCGATGTTGTTCCTTTGATGCCCTACCGGAAAATCGAAGCAAACAGGATAATCATATTCTTTTACCTTTTCCAATATAATCTCAGCTACCGACTTACCAAACTCTTCATTTGGATCATCTTGTTTTACTTTAAAGCCGCCAATAATCAATCCGGCCAGTTTGGAGAGTTTTCCTGTACGTTTTAAGTTCCACAACATGCGGTCTATGCTGTAAAGGTATTCACCGGTATCTTCAATAAACAGAATTTTATTCTTGGTATCCAAATCAGATACAGTTCCTGCAAGCGTTTCTATAATGCTTAAATTACCGCCAATCAGCGGGGCCTCTGCCCTGCCTAATCTGTTCAACGCATTTGCTGGTGCAGTATATTTGAAGTCTTCACCTGCCAGTGCTTGTCTTATAGATAAAATTGTAGCTATTTGTACAGGATCAGCTTTGGTCCAGTCGCCCGGAAAACTATTACACATTTTACTGTGCAGGCTGGCAATTCCAAAGTTCCGGTTAATGTGGCAATGTAAAACCGTTACATCACTAAATCCTATAATCCATTTGGGATGCTTTACAAAAGTTTTAAAATTAAGGCCATCAATGGTCCTTACCAGACCGTAACCTCCCCTGGCACACATGATTGCTTTTATTTCCGGGTCATCCAGCATCAGCTGAAAATCGGCCATTCTTTCCTCATCGCGCCCGCCGTAAGTAAAATCTCTTTTGCCAACAGCAGCACCTATAATCACTTTATAACCCCAGCTTTCCATCAGTTGCACAGCAGGCTGAATATCATGTAAACCAATATATCCAGCAGGACTTGTAATTCCAATTGCATCACCAGACTTCAAATACGGAGGGATTTTCTGCATTAACCTAGCTACATTCGGCTCTTTTGATGTTGATGCTGCCCAACCATTTGAAGCAGACAAAGCAGCGCCAGCAGTTATAACGGAAGAGATAAATTTTTTTCGGTTCATTCTTAGAGGGTAAACTCCTTTTGATAAGCTAAAGGGCTTTTTCCGGTAATGTTCTTGAAGCTTTTATGAAAACTAGCCAGGTTATTGAAGCCGCTTTCAGAACAAACCTGCTTCATATTTAACCTGTTATCTATAAGTAATTTACAGGCATGACCAACTTTGATTTCAGCAAGGAATTGTGAATATGTTTTATGCGTTACAGATTTAAAATAACGGCAAAAAGAACTTGTACTGATCCCAGCTATACCAGCAATATCATCCAGGTGAATGTTGTTTCTGAAGTTAGCGAAAGAATATTCATAAACGTCTTTGATCCTGTTGTTGCCCCCTTCTTCCCTTTCCAGCACAAAACCCACAGAAGATAACAATTGCAGACGGTCGCTTTTAGCGATCTCTAGCAAAGCCTGGATCAGATAAATCAATCGGTCAGCACCTTCAGATTCCAGCATTAAACCCAAAATTTCAATGATCCGTTGTTTATTACTTCCCAGTACCTTGATGCCGCGCCTGGATTTTTCCAGGATATCTTTAAGCGGCTTGTTCTCCGGAAGATTTAAAAAATATTCACCAGGAAAGCCTTCTGAAAAATGTGCTACTTTAACATCAGTAGCAGTAATGGTACCCCCATCCTGATCAAAACGCCAATAATGCGGTAAGTTGCCCCCAACCAGTACAAGATCTCCCGGACCAAACTCTGTAATGCTATCGCCAATAAACTGCGTTCCCCTCCCCTGTACAAAATGAATCAGCTCCACTTCAGGGTGGTAATGAAACTTATTGTTCATGCTGGGTTTCAAATCGTGTCGTACACTGAACGATTGCGCCGGACTCCTGGAAATTTTAAGTAACTGAGGTTTCATGGCTTATATTTCTTGCTAATTTAGCAAAATTACAAGACAACTAGATCATTGTTAAATTAGAATTGTAGCAATAAGGTCAGACTTCTTGGCCCATGAGCCCCGATAACAAGGCTCTGTTCAATATCAGCTGTTTTGGAGGGACCAGCAATAAAAGACCCGAATCCGGTTTTGTTGACTTCAATCTTTTGGTAAGCATGGTGCATGGTAGGCACTATTTCATTGACTTTAAGCACCACTACCAGGTGCTGACAAATAAAAGGCAGCAAACGGTTCACCATGGCATTTTCATCCATCCAAACCGCCCCATTTTCAGCAACACCCAAAGCCCCTCTTACATAAGCAACATCAACTGCTTCCAACTGTACAGAGTTCATTTTATTGATGTTGGCCAGCCCCTCGGCATCAGCAGTAATGGTATTGATCACAAACTCTTCAGGGCTATGTGAAGCCATCCTTGCCAGCAAGGAGGCCTCATCCTCAAAATGTTCAACAGTTCCACCTATGCGGGTTAATATCAGGTCAAACTGTGCTGCCAGGTTTTCGTAGTTAATTACGCTTTCCAGGTTAATTTGTGGCAGGGCTACAAATGCAGGTTGGTTTTCCAGTGCAGCTTTTAATATGTTCTCTCTTGAACTCATTTTTTTCTATTCTTAATGTACCATTCGCCAAAACTCTCTTTTGGAGGAGCAGGCATTTCACGCTGTTTGTACCATGGATTTAGTCTGTTATTGACCATAAAAGGGGCAATCCGCATAAAAAAGCGCCCCATCTTTCCGGCAAAACGGTAAAGGTTTGGATGAGAGAAAAGGAAACCCATTCCCTGCATGCTCAATTTTTTTCCCGCGCCAACATAACCCTCTGCAACAATCACCTGACGCCATTTCCACAACTGCTCGTGAATGTCAATCTTAACCGGACAAACATTAGAGCAGGAACCACAAAGCGTGGATGCAAAAGGTAAATCTGCATTTGCCTTCATGTCTAAATTAGGGTTAAGGATGGAACCTATGGGACCAGCAACAGCGGTATGGTAACTATGGCCACCGCTTCTTCTGTACACAGGACAAGTATTGAAACAAGCCGCACAGCGAATACATTTCAAAGAATTTCTGAAATCAGGTCGTCCAAGTTGCCTGGTCCTTCCATTATCAACAATTACAATATGCATCTGCTGACCTGGACGGGGACGATGAAAATGACTGGAATAAGTAGTGATAGGTTGGCCTGTAGCGCTTCGCGTTAGCAACCTCAAAAATACGCCCAGATGTTCTGCCTTAGGGATCAGTTTTTCAAATCCCATACAGGCCACATGAATTTTTGCGGTGTGCGCACCCATATCTGCATTACCCTCATTAGTGCATACCACAAAACCACCAGTCTCTGCAATGGCAAAGTTTACACCGGTAATGGCCAGCTCAGAAGCCACAAAGTGATCACGCAAATGTATCCTTGCAGCTTCCGTTAAGTATTGAGGATCGTTATTGCCCTTTTCAGTATGTAAAAACTCGTGGAAAGTATCACTTACGTCCTGCTTCTTTAAGTGAATGGCAGGCAATACAATGTGACTTGGTGGTTCTTGTCTCAGTTGAACAATCCGTTCGCCAAGATCCGTATCAATCGTTGCAATGCCATGGTGGTTTAAATACTCATTGAGGTGGCATTCCTCGGTAAGCATACTTTTACTTTTCACAATCTTCTCGATGCCATTGTCTTTGATCAGTTTGTGTATAATTCTGTTGTGCTCTTCCGCATCTGCTGCCCAATGAACGGTAATCCCGTTAGCATTGGCATTTTTTTCAAATGCGGTTAAATACTGACTTATATTAGAAAGTGTATGATTCTTAATTTCAGAGGCCCAATCCCTTAACTGCTCCCATTCTGGTAGACCATGGGCGGCTAAATCACGCTTGGCACGTACAAACCACAAGGTTTCATCATGCCAGTCGGTTCTTTCACCATCTTTAATAAATTCCGCTGCAGCCTCAGCATGTGATTTCATAACTATTGGTGATTTAAAATTTCAGCAATATGCAATACCTTAACCGCGCTGCCCTGGCGCTTCAAAATTCCCTCCAGGTGCATCAGACACGAAAGATCTGCAGAGGTAATATACTCTGCACCATTCTTTACATGATCCGCCACCCTATCCTGGCCCATCTTGGCAGACACAGCTTCTTCAGCCACACAAAACGTACCGCCAAAACCGCAGCATTCGTCCATCCTGTCAAGTTGAACCATGTTTACCCCATCTACCATCCCCAGCAATTGCAAGGGTTTGGAAAAACCGGGTGCCACAAGTTCTGTCATCTGAGAGATTTTTAAGCCACGCTGTCCATGGCAGCTTTGGTGTAAGCCAACCCGGTGAGGGAAACTGGCCTTCAGTTGTTCAACCTTAAGCACATCTGTTAAAAACTCTGTAAGTTCATATATTTTGCTTCTTAACGCAACGGCCTGCGCTTCATCTTCAGCATGTAAATGCTCCTTGAGGTGTAATACACAACTCCCGGAGGGGCAAACAACATAGTCATAACTTGAAAAGTTTTTTACAAACAAAGCATCACAGCCACCCGTTAAACCAGAAAAACCAGAATTGGCCATTGGCTGTCCACAGCAGGTTTGACCGCTGGGATAACCTACCTCCACACCTAGTTTCTCAAGCAATTCTAAAGTTGCAATTGCCGCTTTAGGATAGAACTGATCTACATAACAGGGGATAAATAAACCTACTTTCATTAAATACAGATATTAGAATGCTAAGCTAATAATTATTTAGTAATCGCACGATCCAAATGCACATAACCACCGTCTATATACACTAACTGGCCTGTTGTGTGGCTCGATTTTTCAGACAAAAGGAATACCGAAGCATTCGCAATTTCCTCAGCTGTAGTCATTCTCGTACCCAGGGGGATCTTTTGCGTAATTTCCTTCAATTTTTCTTCAGAATTTTCCAAAGAGCTGATCCATGTTTGGTAAAGTGGCGTAAAACACTCCGCTACAATAACCGCATTTACACGAATACCATAAGGCAACAGTTCAACAGCCCATTCCCTGGTTAATGCATTTCTGGCACCGTTGCTGGCAGCATAGGCCGAGGTACCACCCTGTCCGGTATCCGCCACTTTAGAACCAATATTTAAAATAGATCCTTTGGATTCCTTTAAGGCTGGCAAGGCATAATGCGCCATTAAATAATAATGCACTACATTTTTATGCAGACTATCAATAAAGCCTTCATAGCTGCCATTTTCCAGTCCTACACCATCATTAACACCTGCATTATTTACCAGTCCGTCTATACGGCCATGTATTTTAAGCACCAGCGTAATGGCCTCTTTACATTCTTCAGGATCTTTCAGCTCGGCAACTACATGACCTGCCTGTCCCCCTTTTGCCTTAATCGCATCAACTACCTTTAAATTATCTTCAGCTTTTCTACCTATAATTACAGGAATGGCGCCTTCTGCGGCAAGTGCTAAGGCTATGCCTTCACCAATGCCTTTTGCACCGCCAGTTACAATAACTACTTTATCTTTCAGTTGTAAATCCATTTGTTAAATACTTAAGTTGTAGAACTTAGCCGCATTGCCCGACCAGAATAAGGCCTGTTCCTGCTCAGAGAATGAAGATAGGTATGCTTCCATAATACTCAGCACCTCACCATATGTTGCAGCCAGGCGACAAACCGGCCAGTCAGATCCAAACATTAATCTGTTTACACCAAAATGCTCAAAAACTACATCCAGGTACCTTTTAAAATCGGCTTTCTTCCAGTTTCTCAAATCCGCTTCCGTTACCATGCCAGATACCTTACACCATACATTCTCTTGTTTCGCAAGATGAGCAATAGCTGCGCTCCAGGACTTAAAAGCATCATCAGCGTTGTCTTTAATTCCGGGTTTAGCAATATGGTCAAGCACAAAAGGCTGGTCCGGAAATGTCGCAGCAAGTTCAGCAGCGTAACCAAGCTGGTCCGGAAATATCAGCACATCATAGGTATAACCAAATTGCTTTAACTGCCCTATCCCGTTTTTAAAAGCCGGTTCAAGCATCAAATCCCTTTGTTTTTCTCCCTGTAAAATATGCCTGAAGCCTTTCAGCTTATCGTATCTACGATAAGCCTCCAGTTGTTCAGTGATATCGGCAGCCTGCAAATCTATCCAGCCTACCACGCCCTTTATAAAAGGATTTTGTTCAGTTTGCTGCAACAGAAAATGAGTTTCATCGGCACTTTGATCAGATTGCACCGCAACACTGCCCATAAATCCATAATGCTCCAGTATCGGCTGCAAATGTGCAGGCATAAAATCGTCCTGAAGGATGGCCATATCATCGCCGATCCAACTGTCCCTTACCGGATCAAAAACCCAGAAATGCTGGTGTGCATCAATTTTTAACATATGCTTTTAATGCCTGTTTTGAAGTGCCCAGACCGTCAATTCCCAATTCAACCACATCACCTTCTTTTAAGAAAATCGGCGGTTTAAATCCTAATCCTACACCTGCTGGTGTACCTGTACTAATTACATCGCCTGGCAATAAAGTCATAAATTGGCTTACATAAGCAATCACAAAAGGGACATTGAAAATAAAGTTAGACGTATTTCCATCCTGCATCTTCTCTCCGTTTACCGTTAGCCATAGGCGAAGGTTGTTTACATCAGCAATTTCATCCTGAGTGGCAAGGAAGGGACCTAATGGCGCAAAAGTATCGCATCCTTTTCCTTTGTCCCAGGTTCCGCCTCTTTCAATTTGAAACTCACGCTCTGATACGTCATTGTGCAAGGCATAACCGGCAACATACTCCAAAGCATCAGCTTCATCCACATAAGATGCTTTTTTACCAATCACAACAGCAAGTTCAACCTCCCAGTCCGTTTTAACTGAATTTTTAGGGATGATGATGTCATCATTCGGGCCTGCCAATGAAGTGGTAGACTTCATAAAAATAATGGGCTCTGGTGGAAGAGGCGCATTGGTTTCTTTAGCATGATCAGCATAATTTAAACCAATACAAACGATTTTTGATGGCCTGGCAACCGGTGAACCCAAACGCTCATCTTTGCTGATTTCTATCAACTTACCTTCATTTGCTTTTACAAATTCCTCCAGCCTTTCCAATCCGTTTTCTTCAAAAAACTGCTCATTGTAATCGCTTCCAAAAGCAGAAGTATCATACCATTTATCTGCTATAATTACGCCCGTTTTTTCTTTACCGGCAGCACCGTATCTTATTAATTTCATGTATGTATATATTAATTATTTAACTTTATAAAACCTCCGTCAATCGGATAATCATTTCCCGTCACAAAGCCTGCTTCATCTGCGCAAAGGTAAAGTGCCAGTGAAGCCACCTCTTCAGGTTTACCCATTCTGCCTATTGGCTGACTTTTAGAAAGCTTCTCAAAAATTTCCGCTTCCTGACCAGCATAGTTTTTAGCGATAAAACCATCTACAAATGGCGTGTGTACCCTTGCGGGAGAAATGCTGTTACAACGAATTCCGTCTGCCATGTAATCTCTGGCCACAGAAAGTGTCATGGCATAAATCGCACCTTTACTCATAGAGTAAGCAAAACGGTCCGAAATTCCTACAATAGCACCAATAGAAGCCATATTCAAAATAACACCCGCACCTGCGGTTTTCATCATCGGTATAGCGGCAAAAAGACAGTTATAAGCACCTTTTACGTTCACATCAAATACTTTAGTAAAATCCGCTTCGCTGGTAGTATCAGCACGTCCAATGTGCGCAATACCAGCATTGTTAACCAATATATCTACCTTACCAATTTCTTTAAAAGTATTTAATACCTGCTCCTGGTTACTCACATCACAACCGTGCGCAAACGCCGGCGTTTCAGTACCTATTGCGCTTACCGTTTCTGTAGCAGCCGCTGCATTCAATTCAATAATGTGCACTGTAGCACCTTGTTTTGCGAACAATAAGGCTATAGCTTTACCAATTCCGCTGCCACCTCCTGTAATAACTGCTGTTTTTCCTTTTAAACTAAACATCATCTCTTTTTTATTCTTTAAACTGAACTCTTAAAACCTAAAACTTATTACTTAAAACCTATTAGTAAAACTTCAGGATTAAACCCTTCTTTTACAAAGATACGCCTCTTTTCCATGGAATAAAATCGTCCTGATTGAGTAAAACCGCTTTAGGAATCACTTCCCCACTGGCTGCTTTTATACAATATTCCAGGATTTCTGTGCCCATTTCAGGAATGGATTTTTCTCCCCTGATAATTGCACCTGTATCAATATCAATAATATCGCTCATTTTAGTGGCCAATTTAGTATTGGTAGCCACTTTTATAACCGGACAAACAGGATTTCCTGTGGGGGTACCTAGACCAGTAGTAAACAAAATTAAGGTAGCACCACTTGCCGCCTTTCCTGTTGTTGCTTCTACATCATTTCCAGGCGTACACACCAGGCTCAGTCCAGGCTTAGTAACTGGTTCAGTATAATCCAATACATCCACTACCGGAGAAGTGCCCGCTTTTTTAGCTGCGCCGGTACTTTTTATGGCATCCGTAATCAATCCATCTTTGATGTTCCCAGGGGAAGGGTTCATGTAAAAACCAGAACCAACGGCATGTGCCTGCGCATCATATTCCTGCATCAGCAATATAAATTTATCCGCAGTAGCTTTATCTACACAACGGTCTATTATATTTTGTTCTGCACCGCACAACTCAGGAAACTCTGCCAACAGTACCTTTGCACCTAAAGCAACCAGTAAATCTGAGGTATAGCCTACAGCAGGATTAGCAGAAATACCACTAAAACCATCACTTCCACCGCATTTAACACCCACTACTAATTTGCTTAAAGGAGCAGGTGACCTTTCGATTTTATTGATTTCCACCAAACCGGCAAAAGTCTTTTGTATAGCATCTTTTACCAATTGCTCCTCGCTAACACTCTGCTGTTGTTCAAAAATCAGCACAGGTTTATCAAATTGGGGATTTCTTGCCTTTAGATCTGCCATAAAATTACTGGTTTGTAAATGCTGGCAGCCCAAACTCAGTACCGTAATTCCGGCTACATTTGGATGATCTGCATAGGCAGACAGCAATTTGCTTAACAATTCAGAATCCTGACGTGTACCACCACAACCGCCTTGATGGTTTAAAAACTTGATGCCGTCTACATTTTTAAAGACCCTGTTTTTTACCGCTAATGATGCAGTTAAAGCATCAGGCGTAAACGTTTCAACAGACTCTCCTTCTATAAAAGCCTGCAATAGCTGATCTGTAAATTGCTTGTATTTATCTGTAACCGTATAACCCAGGGTATTGTGCAGGGACTCTTTAATCACATCCAGGTTCCTGTTTTCGCAAAAAACTGTAGGCACAAAAAGCCAATAATTAGCCGTCCCTACCTTCCCGTCATTGCGGTGGTAACCCTTAAATGTACGGTTTGCAAATGCAGATACATCCGGAACCTGCCATTTGTAATTTACATCCCGGTAATAGTAATCCTGGGAAGCATGCTGTACATTGGCTGTAGTCATTAAGCCCCCTTGCGGGATAAATACCATGGCTTTACCTACCAATACACCATACATGAGTACCTCATCTCCCGGCTCCATGTTTCCAATAAAGAATTTATGCTTTGCATGAACTTCATCCTGCAATACAAATACAATATCTTTCCACTCAATCACCATGCCCTTAGGCAGGTCTTGCAAAGCAACCAGCACATTGTCGTCTGGATGAATTTGCAAAAATGCTATTGATTTTTCGCTCATTTTATAATTCAAAAATTTTCTCCATCATTACCCATTTGTCTCCAGCTTTAGCTCCGGGCACTGCCTGCTGATATTTCCACATCAGCCGCTCCCATTCTTGTACCTTTTCATTCTCAAAATCGGCTGCTGCTTTTTTAGCAGCGTCATAACTATCGCTCACTTCCATTACCATCATTAAACGGTTTTTAAAGCGATAAATTTCCATGTTCTCTATGCCGGCCGACTTAATACTCAATATAATCTCCGGCCATACCTCTTTATGGTAGGCTACATATTCAGCTATTAATTTGGGGTCATCAACCAGATCCAGTGCTAAACAATATTTTATCATAACTTATATTTTCACAACTTTGTGCCCTTTTAAACCAAAAAAGAAAACCACAACAAAACATATTAAGGGAACAATATATCCCATTTGAATATCCTGCCATTCATCACTCACGTAAGCCATAACAGGTGGGATAACCGCACCGCCCACAATAGACATGATGATCAGACTGCTACCAAACTTTGTGTCTTTACCCAAATCTTTAATTCCGAGTGAAAAGATGGTAGGAAACATGATAGACATGAAAAACGCGATACCAATCACGGCAAATAACGCAGTGTATCCAGTTGCAGTAATAGCCACAATACATAACAATACATTTATCAACGCATAGATCACCAAAAGCAATTCGGCCTTAATAAATTTCATTAGGGAGGTGCCCACAATTCTACCAATTAAAAATGCCAGCCCGGCACCATAACCTGCATAATCTGCTGCTTTTTGCTGACTGATACCAGCCGCTTTGGTAGCATATAAAATAAAGAAACTGAAAACGCATACCTGTGCCCCAACATAAAAAAATTGTGCGGCAACGGCCCAGCTTAAATGTTTATGTTTTAAAGCATGAACAATGCCGGTCTTCTCACCCGGTTGTTCTGCTGTTTCCTGAATTTCGGGCAGCTTTAAAAACACAAAAATTACCGCGATAATGAGAATGATACAGCCCAAAACCAGGTAAGGGGTTTTTACGGAAGATGCTTCAGAAGCCAGGGCTATTTGTCGCGCTGGTGCAGACATTGCCGCAAGTGCCTCTTCAGAATTTCCTTCAATTAAAATGATTCTTGCTCCTATGGTAGGTGCCAGGGTGGCCGCCAATCCATTAAAGGTCTGTGCAAAGTTTAAACGAAAAGTAGCCGTTTCTGGCGGCCCCAATAACGAAGCATAAGGATTTGCGGCAGTTTCCAGGATGGTCAAACCACAGGCAATGATAAATAAAGCTATTAAAAAGAAAAAATACTGTTGCGTATTGGCTGCCGGGATAAAAAGAAATGAGCCCAGGGCAAAAAGCAGTAAGCCAATGATAATACCTGTCTTATAACCATATTTCTTCATGAGCAAACCTGCTGGAAGTGCCATGACAAAATATGCGATAAATACCGAAGAATCTACTAAAGATGCTTGTAACGTAGATAGACTGAAAGACTTCTTTAAATGAGGAATTAGGATAGGATCAAGATTATGCACAAATCCCCATAAAAAAAACAGGGAGGTAATCATGATAAAGGGTAACAAAAACTTGTTCTTAGACATTGTGATTTATGTTTGGTTTTCCAAAGTAAGGGAAAACCAAACATAGATCATTTAGACATTTTGCCTAATTATTCAACAATTTTGACATCGGGAGTCAAATAGAGGTTACATTAGCTCATTTTAAGCTTCTTTTCAATATCGGATACATAAGCTCGGAACTTTTTGTCAGTTTGAATCAAATCTTCCACTGTTTGGCAGGCATAAATAACCGTACTGTGGTCCCTGCCACCAAAAAATGCACCGATGGTTTTTAAAGAAGATTTAGTCATGCCTTTAGACAGATACATCGAGATCTGACGTGCCTGTACAACTTCACGTTTACGCGTTGGAGATTTCAGCAAATGCGCTGGTACTTCAAAATAATCACATACCAGTTTTTGGATATAATCCATAGAAACCTCTTTAGTAGTGTTTTTAATAAAGTTTTTAAGCATATCCTTTGCCAGGGAAAGATCTATTTCTTTCCTGTTCATTGTAGATTGTGCAAGAAGAGAAACCATGGCGCCTTCAAGCTCACGCACATTGTTGTCGATGTTATGTGCAACATATTCTACAACTTCATCCGGAAGATCAATTCCATCAGCATACATTTTCTTCCTTAAAATGGCAATTCTGGTTTCCAGCTCAGGCACCTGCAAATCTGCAGAAAGACCCCATTTAAAACGGCTTAGCAAACGCTCTTCCAATCCAGAAAGATCTTTAGGAGATTTATCTGAAGTAATGATGATCTGCTTTCCTGACTGGTGTAAATGATTAAAGATATGGAAAAATATATCCTGAGTTTTCTCTTTACCAGCAAAGTTATGTACATCATCCATAATGATCACATCCATGGCCTGGTAAAAATTCACAAAGTCATTAATGGTATTGTTTTTTAAGGACTCCACAAACTGCTGGCAAAACTTTTCGCAAGAAACATAGATAACCAGTTTATCAGGTAAATTTTGTCTAATCTGGTTTCCGATAGCCTGAGCCAAATGTGTCTTTCCAAGTCCGGATGTTCCATAAATCATCAATGGATTAAAGGAGGTAGCACCGGGCTTAGCTGCAACTGCAAAACCAGCCGAACGGGCCAGTCGGTTACAGTCACCTTCTACATAAGTATCAAAAGTATAATTGGCATTTAACTGAGGATCTACATTGATCTTTTTTAAGCCTGGAATTACAAAAGGATTTTTAATATCCCTGTTGATATTTACAGGATTAGGCATAGACTGTTTACGGGAATCGGCACCACCTCCGTAAGAAGGCATATTAGTAGTATAAGGCAATGCACCGTTGGTGGTAGATTTGTCTACAACGATATTATATTCTAACCTGCCTTCATCACCAAGTTGTTGTTTTACCGTTTTACGCAACAGGCTAACATAGTGTTCTTCAAGCCATTCGTAGAAAAACAAACTAGGTACTTGTACAGTCAAAACCTTGCCTTCCAATTTCAAGGCAGATATAGGCTCGAACCAGGTTTTATAACTCTGGGCCGGTATATTATCCTTAATAATTTGGAGACAATTATTCCATACTTGTGTACAAGTGATCTGCATATATAATTTTAATTTACGTGGTTTTACAATATCAATAGGTAGGTAATCCTACCGTTTCGGGAGTGCGAAGATCATAAAAAATTACCAACATTTACAGGGAAAATTTAACCTTTTTTCTAACTCATTCATTAATACAACAATAGAAATACTACACCACGATATTGTTGTGGATAACTCTTTTTCCATTTTTTTCTATTTAAAAATTATTAAATATTAGCATTTGTTTTATCTCTTTTTGGGCCCAATTTTCGGGCATCGCCTTTAAGACAATATCAAGACATATCCATACCATCACCGCAGAGAAAACACACTAAAACCAGACTAAAAACACAGTAAACACAGAACAACCACACACCGGCTGTGCGTTCTGTGTGCGTTCTCTGTGCGTTTGCTCTGGACATGGTAAGGGCATGGACCGCTTCAAACCAGGAATTAGAAGCTTATGGTGTGCTTTGCATCACGGTCAACATTACACCATTCTTGATTGCCTTTTTCATCATCAAACGGACTGACACTAAAAACTTGTCCCTCTTTTACTCTTCCAATTACAGTCGATTTCACAAAAGCCGACTTACGAACATTTGTATAGCCATCTTTAAGACAAACTGTTTAAAAGCACCAATAAAAATACTGAAATTGTTGTAGCTATTTCTCTCAGTTCATATGAAAGGTTACTATAATCTTAATGTAATACCCTAACGAGCAAAAGGCATGCACTAAAGGCCTCGTAATGTGGAATTTTTTCTATGATAAAAACTCAAATTCCCCAATCATCGCCTCATTAAACCGCCTTAAACCACGATAAAGCGTCCTTTAAAGTTTTGGTACGGTGTTAGCCTATACAATTACAGTAGCCGTTCGGCTCAGCAATATTGCTTTAAAGCATACTTGCAGGGAATTTTCAAGGATTAGAAAAGGTTTTTTGTTCTTTCAATTACCTCTAGTCGTTTCGTAAACCGAAACGACTAGTTAATCTTTATCACTAATAAAATACCAGATCCATTTTTATCGGGAAATCTATCATAAATACTGCTAACTTTATTATCCAAATTAAGCGCGTACAAAAATGATAAAAGTCTTCTTCCTTAGTCTGGTGTTTTTAAGCTTTTATGCCCCCGGCCCCACTATTGATAGTGATAAAGCAAGGTGGAAACCTTACTACACGGATGCCGCACCGAATGCAACTGTAAGCGATTGGTCGCTACCTTTCCTTTCTGCAAATAGAAAAGACATCAAGCAAATCAAAGTGATCAGCATTTATGGTGATCATAGGGACAGCTATTACAAAGGGCACATGCACACGGCTATAGATATCAATCCAAGTGCTCCAAAGACAAAATTAGTTGAAGTGTATGCTATGGCAAAAGGAATTGTCTGTTCTGTACATCTCGGAGAAAACCAGCGCACTGTTGTTGTAAAACACAGACTGCCCGATGGCAGCATCATATTCACTTCCTATAAACACTTAAAGGAAGTATATGTAAACAATGGCCAGCAAGTTGATGAACGCACAAAATTAGCACGTTTGTTTACTCCTGCAGAGTCAAAAAAATATGGCGGAGATTATCATCACCTGCATTTGGAAATCCGAAAAAGCTTTGACGATTACGGTTGCGCAAGCTGGCTAACCATGAATCAAAAACAGTTGGAACTTCGTTTTTTCAATCCATTGGTTTTTCTAAAAAAGAATTTAAAAGGATAAAAACAACCAACTTATATACCAGCAATATATAATCGCTGGCATATAACAATCACATGTGTGGAAAAATCCCATTGAAAAGTATCCAACTGTGAGCATCCTGGGCGCTGTTTGCGCTGTAAGTGCCTAACAAATGCCAGATGCGACAGATGGATACTTTTTCTCAGCACTACCTCAACATCGCTCCTATTTCCTAACTTTGCATGTAACCAAATCATAAAAAAACACAAATGAAAGAAGTTGTAATTGTTTCAGCACTAAGAACTCCTATTGGAAGTTTTGGCGGTGCTTTAGCGGGTTTAACCGCTACACAATTGGGCGGAATAGCTATCAAAGCCGCAGTTGAAAAAGCAGGAATAAAACCAGAACAAGTTCAGGAAGTATATATGGGCAACGTATTGTCTGCCAACCTTGGGCAAGCTCCAGCCACACAAGCCGCTAAATTTGCAGGCCTGCCAGATTTACCAGCTACCACTATAAATAAAGTATGTGCATCAGGAACAAAAGCAATAATGCTGGCGGCACAAAGCATCGCATTGGGCCAAAACGACATTGTAGTTGCCGGAGGGATGGAAAGCATGAGCAATGTGCCTTATTATCTGGATAAGGCAAGAAACGGGTACCGCTTAGGTCATGGTCAACTTACAGACGGTCTGGTAAAAGATGGTCTATGGGACGTTTACAACGACTATCATATGGGTTCAGCAGCGGAACTTTGCGCTGCAGATTGTAACATCAGTCGCGAAGACCAGGATGCTTTTGCAACAGCATCGTATAAAAGAGCCCAAGCCGCACAAACTGACGGTAAATTTACCAGCGAAATTGTTCCGGTAGAACTCAAAGACCGTAAAGGCGAGGTAACCTTAATAGATAAAGATGAAGAACCATTTGCTGTCAAATTTGATAAAATGCCTGGATTAAAGCCGGTATTCAAAAAAGATGGAACTGTAACAGCTGCCAATGCTTCTACTTTAAATGATGGTGCCGCGGCATTAGTTTTAATGAGTGCCGACAAAGCAAAAGAACTCGGCTTGAAACCACTGGCCAGAATTTTAGCTTATGCTGATGCACAGCAGGCTCCGGAATGGTTTACAACAGCACCTTCAAAAGCGATTCCTTTGGCTTTACAACGGGCAGGTAAAAATATTAGTGATGTTGATTATTTTGAAATCAACGAAGCTTTTTCTGTTGTATCTTTAGCCAACAATCAGTTGTTGGGCTTAAAAAACGATCAGGTAAATGTAAATGGTGGCGCAGTAGCAATGGGGCATCCCCTTGGGGCTTCAGGAGCTAGAATTGTGGTTACCTTACTTTCGGTCCTCGAGCAAAACAATGGTACACTGGGCGTTGCCGGAATTTGCAATGGCGGTGGCGGGGCCAGTGCAATTGTCATAGAGAAAATTAATTAACCTACATGCCAAAGGCAATAAAACACTTTTTAATACTTGCATTCATTTGCTGTTCCGGCTTAAATGTCCCTGCACAGCAAATGAATGCCTATCAGGATACCTTAATCAGGCTCGCAAATGCAACACGTGAAGCTAACGATAACAATGAACGTTACGCCATTAACTCCCGGTTTATAAAAACACTGGTTGCTGCACTGAAGACTAAAAACTCCTTTCAATACGGCTTTGATTCCCTGAAACAGATCTCTATCTTAACATCGCCAGACCGTACTTTCCGTATTTTCTCCTGGAATGTTGCTGCTGATGGCGGAAGTTATCGTTTTTTTGGAACCATACAAATGGCTACTAAAGACGGTTCACTGAAGCTATTCCCATTAATTGATGCTACAGCAGATCTAAAAAATACAGATGAAATTACAGATGCCAAAAAATGGTATGGCAGCAGGTATTACGAAATCATACCCATCATAACCGCAGGAAAACAAACCTGGTATGCCCTTTTGGGTTGGAAAGGGAGCATGGCTAAGACTGCGAAGAAAGTCATCGAAGCCTTGTCTTTTGAAAATGGCAACCCGGTTTTTGGCAAAAATGTATTTGAAGGGCAAAAAGGTACACCCATTAAAAACAGGATAGTTTTTGAATACAACAGGCTAAATTCTATGACGCTGCGCTTGGATAAAAAAGAGGCTATGATTATTTTCGATCATCTGGCGCCCTTTAACCCAGAAATGACCGGTAATTTTGAGTATTATGGCTCCGATTCCAGCTTTGACGGATACAAACCTGTTAACGGCCGCTTAAAACTTATGGAAAACATTAAATTACTGAATGATCCTAATGCAATGGACGATTTTTACATAGACCCAACTCTTAAAAACACTCCAGCAGTCAAAAAGTTTTAAATTTGCCGACTATACTTGTTAAAAATTTGTGGGTTTGCCAACTCATAGCTATCTTGCCGAACTAACACACAACTAACTAATACATTAAAAAACCAACATGAATACACAAAATTTGGATTCCCCAAATAACTTCTTTGAAAGTAAGGTAATGGGACATCCTGCCGGATTGTTTGTACTTTTCTTTACCGAGATGTGGGAAAGATTTTCCTACTATGGTATGCGCGCATTATTGGTGCTTTTCCTTACCTCTTCCTTAACAGACATTAACCCTGGTTGGGGATGGCCAAGAGAACATGCAATGGCCATATATGGTTCTTATACCGGCTTAGCTTATCTTACCCCTATTTTAGGCGGTTACATTGCCGATAGAATTATCGGTTACCGCTGGGCAGTTATTGTTGGTGCTTTCCTTATGACTTTAGGCCATCTTTCTATGGCTATTGAAATAGATCATGTTTTTATGTACCTGGGCCTTGGATTGCTCGTTATCGGTAACGGTTTCTTTAAACCAAACATGACTTCTATAGTGGCACAAATGTATAAAGAACATCCTGAGAAAAAAGACGGTGCGTATACCATCTTTTATATGGGCGTAAATGCTGGTGCATTTTTAGGAATGTTGCTTTGCGGATACATTGGCGAAAGTCCAAATTGGGGCTGGAGTTATGGCTTTGGTCTTGCGGGTATCTTTATGTTTATAGGTATGCTCCAGTTTTACTTTACACAAAATATATTTGGAACTATTGGTTTGAAACCGGTAGAAAGCAAAGAAGAAGTGGTTAAAGATGAAAACAATCTGGAAGAATCCACACGTAATCCTTTCTCAAAACTAGACCTTGTATTAATCGGGTTGATCTCTATAATCGGGCTTTCCTGGATCATTAACGATCCGGTATCCAAAATTACCAGCCTAAACTTATTCAGTTTTCAAGTTGCGGGTATTGACGGTAGCAACTTCATGATCTGCATTGCGCTGGCTTTGTTTTTCTTTATTTTAATCAAAAGGATTTCACAATATACCCCTGTATTACGTGATAAAATGATCGCCGTAATTGTACTGGCTTTCATTACTATCTTTTTCTGGGCCTCATTTGAACAGGCTGGTGGTTCCATGACCATTTTTGCTAAAGACTATACGCAAAGGGTATTAACAGGTGATTCTAAAGTAATCTTCAACATTGTAAATACCTTAATTACAGTGATCCCACTTGCCATTATCTCTTTTGTATTATTTAAGCTGTTTACTAAAACTTTTGCCAAGTATGCACTGGGTAACATCATTTTAGCACTTAGCTTTGTCATCATCTGGACAATCGTAATCTATATGCTTTCACAACAGTATAGCGAGGTTAAATCTGAAGTTCCCGCCACTTGGTTCGGAATTTTAAACTCACTGTTTATCATCAGTTGTGCACCAATTGTATCTAAATTATGGGAGAGCAAATACAACCCATCAGCTACTTACAAAAATGGCTTCGGAATGATCTTGTTGGGTATCGGTTTTGCAACGCTTGCTTACGGAGCAAGCACTATCCCTCAGGGTGCCACTGTAGCTGCAGTAAGTATGATCTGGTTAATTTTAGCTTATTTCTTCCATACCATGGGTGAATTGTTCATTTCTCCGGTAGGTTTATCTTACGTAAGTAAACTGGTACCTGGAAGGATGATTGCCATCATGTTCGGAATTTGGTATCTTGCTATTGCTATCGGAAACAAAATCGCCGGTACTATGGGTGGTATGATTGATGAAATCACCTCTAAATATTCCATGACTACTTTCTTTTTGATCTTTACTTTTATCCCTGTAATTCTCGGTATCCTTATCATACTGCTAACACCTGTGATGAAGAAACTGATGCACGGCGTAAAATAAATAAAAACCTTATCCAGGCCTTTGGTAATCCCAAAGGCCTTTTTTAATACAACCATATGTCAGAAATCTTGACACTGGAGCAGATCCAGAACTTTAAAGGAAAATTCCCTAAACAACTTTGGTCGCTGTTTTTCTCGGAAATGTGGGAGCGTTTTTGCTTTTACGGCATGCGGGGTATGCTTACCTACTTTATGGTAACCGAACTGATGATGAAAGACGATACCGCGAATCTTCAATACGGAGCTACGCAAGCCTTTGTTTATGCTTTCACTTTTATCGGTGGCTTATTCGCTGATAAAATCCTTGGATTCAGAAAATCATTGTTCTGGGGAGGACTATTAATGATTGTTGGCAGTGCCATTCTGGCCTACGACCCGCATCAGTTCTTTTTTCTGGGCATTAGTTTCACCATCATCGGTACAGGTTTTTTTAAGCCCAATATATCAACCATGGTAGGTGCATTGTACCGCAAAGATGACGCGAGAAGAGATGCCGGATTCTCTTTGTTTTACTCTGGTATCAATATCGGTGCGTTATTGGGCGGTTATGCCTGCATAGCCATTGGTAAAGAATATTCCTGGCACCTTGCATTTGGGCTTGCCGGAATTGTAATGGCCATCAGTTTGCTCACCTTTTTATTTACACAAAAAAATCTCGGTCCTATTGGTCTGTCCCCTTTTAAAGCCGCAGAACAGGAAGACGTTGTAATTGACGGAATAGCCGACGGCCTGAAAACCGAACCCGCAGTAATTACGCACAAAACTACGCCAAAACCATGGTACGATTACGCCGTATACCTGGGTTCACTTGCTGTAATACCTTTAATTATGGTTATGGTTGCCAAAACCCAATATACCGACTGGTTTATGTATACCATTGGTCCTGCTACCCTGCTTTATCTTTTTTATGAAATGAGCAAATACGGTGCAGCAGAACGTAAAAAACTGCTGGCAGCATTGGTATTTATTTTGTTCTCTATCATCTTCTGGGGTATTTTTGAGCAAAGTGGAGGTTCGTTAGCCCTCTTTGCTGCGCGCAACCTGGACAATAAAATACTTGGTGTAATCACTTTAGACCCTAATGGGGTTAATAATGCGGCCAACTCTTTATTTGTCATCATCTTTGCCCCCTTAATCGGATTGGTATGGATAGCAATGGCTAAGAAAAAGATTGAGCCCAATACAGTGGTGAAGTTTGGCCTTGGATTCTTATTTCTTGCAGGGGCTTTCTTTGTTTTTTACAGCAGTAAGTTTTTTGCAAATGCCCAGGGCATTACATCATTAGATATATTTACCATCGCTTACTTCGTGATTACACTGGGCGAATTGTGCCTCTCACCCATCGGTTTGTCTATCATGACTAAACTGTCACCTAAAAAGTTGCAGGGAGTGATGATGGGCATGTGGTTTTTAGCCAGTGCCTACGGACAGTATGTTGCAGGCATCATAGGTGCGGGCATGTCAACAGGAGCTGAAAATGACAGCATCCAGCAAAAACTGATTACTTATACAGACGGCTATAAACAACTGGCTATTTACGCGTTAATTACTGGCGTAGTACTCATTGTGATCTCGCCTGTTGTGAAAAAATTGATGCAGGAAGTAAAATAAACATTTATTATAGATACTTTCGCAGAGTTTTAACAAAATACCAAATCCAACGTGCCAGACAGTTTAGTTATTATTCCTACCTACAACGAAAAAGAAAACATTGAAAGAATCATTAGAAAAGTTTTTTCCCTGGATACCTTTTTTGAAATTCTGGTGATTGATGATGGATCTCCTGATGGCACGGCTGACATTGTCAAAAAACTACAACAAGAGTACCCTGCCCTACATTTAGAAGAGCGCAGAGGAAAACTCGGACTGGGAACAGCTTACATCCACGGCTTTAAATGGGCCTTGGCACATGAGTTTGATTTTATCTTTGAAATGGACGCTGATTTTTCCCATAACCCGGATGATCTGAGTCGTTTAAGACTAGCCTGTGTAAACGGGGCAGATGTAGCCATCGGTTCCCGATACATTAATGGTGTAAATGTGGTAAACTGGCCAATGAACAGGGTACTGATGTCATACTTTGCGTCCATGTATGTCCGGTTTATTACACGTATTCATATCCAGGATGCTACCGCAGGCTTTAAATGCTACAGAAGAAAAGTTCTGGCAACTATTCCATTAGATCAGATCAAATTTGTTGGTTATGCTTTTCAAATTGAAATGAAATTTACCGCCATTAAATTTGGCTTTAAAGTAGTTGAAGTGCCCATCATTTTTACCGATCGTACCGAGGGCGTTTCAAAAATGAGTACCAGGATTTTCAGGGAAGCTTTTTTTGGCGTAATCCAAATGAAACTGAGTAGTTGGTTTAGAAATTACAAGAACTAAATTAATCTATAAAAATAAAGGCCTGAAGCAATCGCTTCAGGCCTTTATTTTTTGTCATCCAGACGATAGGAGATTAAAATTTAACTCCAAAAGTCAAAAACACATTGTTTCTGTTCAATTTTACATCAGCTGTAGGCTCAATGCTTTGATTACTTAAAGTATAAGGAACATAAGTGTTGTTGGTTTCTACACGCTGATAAGCTAAATCAACATAGTATTGGCTAAACCTATAGCCCAAACCTCCACTATAATATTTGGTATCAAAAACGTTCGCATTATCATCTTTATACGGACTGCCATTCACTCCAAAACCAGCACGCAAACTTAAGTCAGCAATTTTGTATTCACCACCTACCCTGTAGTTAACTGCACTGGTGTAAAAATCTTTTACATCCATATTGTTGAACATTACTACATTTCTGGCATCAGCATTATTGTTGTTAGCTGCCGTGCTGAATTTTATACTCGCATAGTCTACATAATCAACATCTGCAGAAATCAAGGCATGGTTTCCTATAATGAAACTGGCACCTAATGATCCTTTATAAGGAGTTCTTAATGAATAATCAAATTGGTAGTTACCAGTAAAATCGGTTACATCAGCCAATGGAGCATTAGCAGGATATCTTACATCAAAATATTCCGATGAATTATCAGAAATATGCATCCAGGTAGGTGTCTGAAATGAAGCACCAATTCTAACTGCAGGAACAGGTTTAAAAATCATACCTAAACGGGCATTAATACCAGTTCCATCAGTTTGTTGGCTCTGCCTGTAATTTACATTATAATTCAAACCATCGTAAGGATTAGCTGGATCGTCTGAGTCTATAGTCCCATTGTCAGTAAAAATAGCATCACTTAAATAACGAACATTTACGATATTTAGGGAAGCTCCTAAATAAAATTGGTTGGAAAAATTAAGCGCACCTGCAAAATTCAATTCTGATGTCGAACCCGACCTAACTTCATTTTTGTATTGATTATTACCTGATCCAATAGCTGATTGGTAAGCGGTCGGACTTGCAATCGTTTCGTCAATTAATCCATTTTGATAAGCCATATCAGCAATACTACCCCGACCAAGATTATCAAAGGTTGCACCGTTAGCCTGTTCAGCAAAGAAATCTCCAATAGAACTTGTTAAATTTCTACCTCCAAAAGTTACATTACTGCTAAAATCGTTATTCCTACTATAACCGATACCAAAAACAGTGCTCACTAATCCTTTATTCAAATCTGCACCATTTGCTTTAACAACAGGATTATACCAAGCTACGCCAATCTGACTTAAATTTAACCTGTTTTTGCTACTTGTTGTCGTGTTACCAAGATAGCTTGAATTCGCTTGCGAATTGTTAAATTCCGGAGTCAAGGCAAATTCGGAACGCGTGAACATACCTAGACCTGCAGGGTTACCACCAAGCGAACTGATATCACCACCTAAACTGGTTTGTGCATTTCCTAATCCTTTAAACCTGGATGAACTACCATAATTGGTTTGCGAAAACCGCAAAGCATCAGATGCGTATTGTGCATATATAGTACCTGTACTGGCTACTATAGCCAATACAAGTAATGTCATAAATTTTTTCATGTAATAATTTAAAGATTAGTTTCTACCACCACGACCGCCTCTGCTGCCGCCACCGCCGCCCATTGAGCCACCACCACTATTACCGCCACCGTAGCTTGCAGGTGGAGAATACGTTGGTCTGCTTTGCTGAGGAGGATTGTAGCTTTCGGTACGTCCTTGCCTAGTAGAATTGGTACCTGTAGTTGTAGTACCTCTGCCACCACGTCTTTCGGTATATGTCGTTGTACCGTTAGTAGTCCTTCCATTTGTTGTTCTTCCATTATAGGACCTTGAACCCTGACTTCCATAAGCTGGTCTGGCATAACCAACACCGTTTTCACGCCCACGGTTTGGTCTTGGAGTATTGTTAACGAAACGACCACCACCATAGTAACCGCCGCCATAAAATCCACCGTAGCCGCCGCCATAGAATCCGCCGAAGGCACCTCCGTAGTAATTGTTAAAACCCCAGAACGGATCGTAGAAAGAATTCCATCCATAAGGAGAATAAAAAGAGTTACCCCATCCAAAGCCGGTTCCGAAGCCTAAGCCAATCGAAAATCCAGAACCGTAAAAAGGATAACCGCCAAAACCTCCAAAGCCACCAAAACCTCCATATCCATAAGGACTATAAAAAGGATCGTAGTAAGACCTGAAAGGTGAACCGTAATTGAACCTGTTGATTCTGGAAGAATAATCCATATCGTAATAAGGATCACTCGAACCGTACCCATAACCGTCATCTTCACTATTATCGTAACGGTCGTAGCCATCATCCTGACGAGGTACCGGCGCTACATAGGCCTTTGCCTGCGCAGTGCTGTTGTATACATCATCATTAATGGTATTTTGCTGTGCCATTTTAGGGGCAGAACAGGAAGTAACAACTATCGTTGCAACCGCCAGCATACTGGTTAATAAATAATTTGGTTTCATATTGTGTTAATTCTTGTGTGTGTTACAATTTAATGTAGGTATAAATTTATAGATTTGCACCCTACTATCCAAGACATTTAACACAAAAAACGTTCCAAGAGCGTGCATAAGACTTATGAGTAAAGGCATTACAAGCAAAAAGCAGGATTATTCCCAGTGGTATAACGACATTGTTATAAAAGCCGACCTGGCAGAGCATTCATCTGTCAAAGGTTGTATGGTAATCAAACCCTATGGATATTCAATTTGGGAGAAAATACAGGCAGTTTTAGACCAAAAATTTAAAGATACTGGCCACAGCAATGCCTATTTCCCCTTATTCATCCCTAAGTCATATTTCTCTAAGGAAGCTGCCCACGTAGAAGGTTTTGCGACAGAATGTGCCGTAGTGACACATTATCGCCTAAAAAATGATGGAAACGGAAACATCATTGTAGACGAAACTGCCAAACTGGAAGAAGAATTGATCGTACGGCCAACATCAGAAACCATCATTTGGAATACTTATAAAGGCTGGATCCAATCTTACAGGGATTTGCCATTATTGATCAACCAATGGGCCAACGTGGTAAGATGGGAAATGCGCACACGTTTATTCCTCCGCACCACAGAGTTTTTATGGCAGGAAGGACATACCGCGCATTCCACTTCAAAGGAAGCTATTGAAGAAACAGAAAGAATGCTGGATGTATATGCAGATTTTGCTGAAAACTGGATGGCCATGCCAGTGGTTAAAGGTCGTAAAACGGCAAACGAGCGTTTTGCAGGTGCATTGGATACCTACTGTATAGAATCATTAATGCAGGATGGAAAAGCATTACAGGCTGGAACATCACACTTCCTTGGCCAAAATTTCGCAAAAGCTTTTGATGTAAAATTTACCAATAAAGAAGGAAAAATAGAGCACGTATGGGCAACATCATGGGGCGTATCTACCCGCTTAATGGGTGCATTGATTATGTCGCATAGCGATGATGCCGGCTTGGTTTTACCTCCAAAATTGGCACCGATCCAAGTCGTTATCGTCCCTATTTACAAAAGCGATGAAGACCTGGAGAACATCTCTGTCTTTGTTCGTGGCCTGATGACTAAACTTAAAGCTTTAGGGGTATCTGTAAAATACGATGACCGCGATACGCAGCGTCCGGGATTCAAATTTGCAGAATATGAACTTAAAGGTGTTCCAATCCGCCTGGCTATTGGTGGTCGTGATATGGAAAATGGAACTGTAGAGGTAGCCAGAAGAGACACCCAGGAGAAAATGACGGTGCAGCAGGAAGGTTTGGAAAATTACATTCCACAGCTCCTAAACGATATTCAGGAAAATATCTATAAAAAAGCACTTGATTTCCGCGAGGATCACATCACTGAAGCCAATTCGTACGAAGAGTTTAAACAACTACTGGATGGTAAAGCTGGTTTCATTGCGGCCCATTGGGATGGAACTCCAGAGACCGAGCAAAAAATAAAAGAAGAAACAAAAGCTACCATCCGTTGTATTCCTTTGGATAACAAACTGGAAGATGGGATTTGTATTTATTCAGGCAAACCTTCTATACAGCGCGTATTGTTTGCGCGTGCATATTAAACTCCAGGTATCTAAATATTAACAGCTAAATACTTAACACTATCTGTTACTAAATACAATTAAAAATGAAATTCGCAACCAAAGCCATACATGCCGGTCAGGAACCTGATCCTTCTACAGGAGCAGTAATGACACCCATCTACCAAACTTCTACCTATGCTCAAAAAGCACCCGGAGATAATCAGGGTTTTGAATATTCAAGGGGTACAAATCCTACCCGTAAGGCTTTGGAGGCTTGTTTAGCGGCATTAGAAAATGCAAAACACGGGCTTGCTTTTTCTTCTGGCATGGGGGCTACTGATGCGGTTTTACGTTTATTGCAGCCCGGTGATGAGGTAATTACAGGCAACGATCTGTATGGTGGATCTTACCGTATTTTCACTAAGGTGTATGCTAAATACGGCATCAAATTCCATTTCCTGGATTTATCTAAACCAGAGAACATCCTCCCTTACATCACGGAAAAGACCAAACTGGTTTGGATTGAAACCCCTACCAATCCTACCATGCAGATTGTAGACATTGAAGGTGTATCCAAAATTACAAAAGCAAAGAATATCCTGCTGGCGGTTGACAATACATTTGCTTCTCCATATTTGCAAAACCCTATGGATTTGGGTGCTGATATTGTAATGCATTCTGTAACCAAATACATCAGTGGTCACTCAGACGTTGTTATGGGCGCTCTGCTGGTGAATGATGATGAACTATATAAACAGCTCTGGTTTGTGTACAATGCCTGCGGTGCCACTCCTGGTCCTCAGGATGCGTTTTTAGTACTTCGCGGGATTAAAACCCTGCATTTACGTATGAAAGCGCATTGTGAAAACGGTGAAAAAATTGCACATTACCTAAAGAACCATCCAAAAATCGACAAGATTTACTGGCCTGGTTTTGAAGATCATCCTAATCATGACATTGCCAAAAAACAAATGCGGGGCTTTGGGGGGATGGTTTCTATTACTTTAAAAGGTGCCGATTTGGCAGAAACTTTCCGTGTAGCCTCCTCTTTCAAAGTATTTACGCTTGCAGAATCCCTTGGTGGTGTAGAATCATTAATCAATCATCCTACTACTATGACGCATGGTTCTATTCCTAAAGAAGAACGTGAAAAAGTTGGAGTAATGGATAATTTATTGAGGCTTAGCGTAGGTGTTGAAGATATTGAAGATTTACTGGCAGATTTAGAGCAGGCATTGAGTTAAATCACCGTCATCTCGAACGAGGTTACCGAGGAGAGATCAACAATTAGAAAATATGGTCTTTTTATTCGTCGGCTGCATTTCGTTAGGCGCTGAAGGGCGCGAGCAAACGCCTGGCCGGTTCATTAAAAGATCATATTTACCTATTACTACTGCAAAGCTACCGGCTCAGCTACCGAATATATTAAATAACGCATACATTGGAATTTTTAGCGCTCAAAGACTTTCTGGACATCAAGGTTGAACAGTACAACCAGCCGTCGTTTATAGCAAACGATCCCATTTGCATTCCTCATGGATTCTCTAAACCACAAGACATTGAAATTGCGGGATTTTTTGCGGCAATTTTAGCCTGGGGGCAACGTAAAACCATTATAAATAAATGTAAGGAATTGTTTTCCAGAATGGACAATGAACCTTACCAGTTTATGATGCAACATGGTGACGATGACTTGAAAGGCTTATTGGGTTTTAAACACCGGACATTTAATGATACGGACTTGTTGTACTTTGTAGCGTTCTTTAAACAACATTATGCAAATTCTGAAAGTCTGGAAACGGCTTTCCTTCCGGCGGACTTTGCTGTCCAGCTCAACTTTAGTGCAGAGCAGGCCTTAAACCATTTCCGGGCTTATTTTTTTAGCCTGCCTGATTTTCCACGCCGGACCTTTAAACACATCTCCTCTCCCCTGCAAAAATCTACTTGTAAGCGTCTCAATATGTTTTTGAGGTGGATGGTAAGGAAAGACAATAAGGGTGTAGATTTTGGTTTGTGGGACACCTTAAAACCAGCAAATTTGATATGTCCATGTGATGTTCATGTAGACAGGGTAGCCAGGCGACTGGGTATGATTTCACGCAAGCAAACCGACTGGCAAACTGCAGTGGAACTTACAGCAGAACTGCGCAAACTAGATCCTCTTGATCCTGTAAAATATGATTTCGCACTTTTTGGCTTAGGTGTAGAAGAAAAGTTTTAGTTATATTTATACCATCTAGATTTAGTTATAATGGTGACTTTTAAAGCAGAAATAGAACGTTTTGGCGAAAAAGGAGAAAAAACAGGATGGTATTTTTTGATGATACCTGCTGCTATTTCCGCTCAAATTAAAGCAGACTGCAGGAAAAGTTACCGGGTTAAAGGCATGCTTGATGCCCTGGAAATTGAAGGTCGTGCCCTTACGCCAATGGGTGAGGGTGATTTCATTTTACCGATAAAAAAGGAATTGCGGCAACAGTTGCGCAAAGATCTCGGTGCCATTGTACAACTGAACCTGGAAGAAGATAAAGACTTTAAAATCGAAATCCCCGAAGATCTGGAACTCTGCTTAAACGATGAACCCCAGCTTATAGAAAACTTCATGAAGCTACCAAAATCTCACCGCAACTGGTACATCAATTGGCTGAATACAGCCAAAACCGAAGTCACCCGTACAAAGCGGTTGGTGAAGATTGTTTCTGCCATGGACCGCAACCTCAGTTTTGGGGAAATGATGCGGGAAGACAAGGAGAAAAAGTAGCAGCTTACAACTTAAATCTTTCTATTCGCTGTTCTACTCCCGGGTCTTTGATCAATTCTGGTGCATGATGAGGTTTCTTCCTCGCATCAATAATGAGCGGCCCTGTGCATCCCCAATGTTTATTTTTAGTAAAACTCCCTATTCCCTGGATATCCGTCGCCGGATTACTCCTTGTAAACGTTACCCAAACCAGGTTGTTAATATTAGCCGCCGTAAATGCCGCATCATCGCAGATCACCATCAAGGCTAGCCCTTCCAGCGACTGCGTAGCTAAATGCTGCTCCAGATTTTTCAACTCTTCCATCGCAGATCCTGCTGTAGTATATGCAGGGCCTGTTATAGATACCACCCCAGGAATAGCCATAGCATAAGAAGTAAAAGTTTCTGGCAGGCTGAGCTCAATGGTCTTGCTAAGCGTTCTTTTTTGCAGCCCCGCCGCTGCAAGCACAACCTTAGAGCCTGCGTTTAATCCTTCCCCACTGTAATCAAGCGTATCAATAGTGGTTTGGGTATAAAAATGAAGGTCCCTGCTAAAATCCATGCGCTCCAGCACATGTTGCATAAAACGGGCAATATCATGCGTTTCCAGACTTTCATCATCTTCGCGAGCAGCAATAAAAAGATATTTAGCTAAACTAAGCTGGTTTTTACCAAGAATATGATTGGCAATTGTTAGAATTTCCTGTGGTCTCCGCTCTTTTAAATACGGCGTATAACGCTCACTGCCAATGGCGAACAACAAGGGGTGCACCCCTGCTGCATCCACCGCATTAACCTCTTTTAAACCATGAATCTCCTGTGGTAATGCAGAACCGGCAATTTCATGGATCAATGCGCCAAAACTCGTATCTTCCTGTGGCGGTCGGCCTACCACAGTAAATGACCAAATGGCATCCTTACGATGGTACACGTTATGTACTTTCATCACCGGAAAAGGATGCGTTAAGCTATAATAACCCAAATGATCGCCAAAAGGACCTTCAGGTTTATTATCATTGGGATATACGGTTCCCGTAATCACAAAGTCGGCGTCAGCAGAAATACAAAATCCTTCCTCGTCATAAAAATAGCGGAACCTTCTATTGCCTAAAGCGCCGGCAAAAGTCATTTCAGAAAGTCCTTCCGGCAGGGGCATTACAGCCGCAAGAGGATGTGAAGGCGGGCCGCCTACAAATATGCTCACTTTCAAAGGCAGGCCTTTGGCATTGGCTTTAGACTGATGAACGCCTATACCACGGTGAATTTGATAATGCAAACCAATTTCCTTGTCTTGCTCATATTCATTCCCCGCCAGCTGAATCCGGTACATACCAAGATTAGAATTAAAGATTCCAGGTTTATCCACATCTTCGGTATAAACCTGGGGCATGGTAATAAATGGTCCGCCATCCATAGGCCAGTTTACAATTTGAGGTAAAGCCGAGATGGTTGTTTTTTGAAAAGTAGATTTAAAAAGGTCTTGCTTTAAAGGTAAGGCAGAAAGTGCTGTTAAACCCGCACCTGCATAATTGAAGGGATTTTTTAGCGCTTTAATGGGATCAGACCGTAAGCCAACCAGTTGCTCTACACTTTCAAGGCTATCCCTGAACATAAATTTAGCACGTTCAAGTGTACCAAAGAGGTTAGAAACCGCCGGGAATTTACTCCCTTTTATGTTTTCAAACAGAATGGCAGGTCCCTGTTGCTCATAAATCCTAAGGTGTATAGCCGCCATTTCCAGATAAGGATCTACTTCCTCTTTAATCCGGATCAGGTGACCGTGCTTTTCTAAATCAGCCACGCAGGCTGCTAAGTTTTTATATCCCATTACGGTTCAAAGATAAAAAAAAGACCGTGCCTTGCGACACAGTCTTTTCGTTGAATTCCTAATCGTTTCCCTGATCAGGCCTTTATTTTTTACCTGCAAATGAACGAAGCATCCAGGTGGTTTTCTCTTTAAATTGCATAAAACGGTTAACCATGTCATTGGTACCATCATCACTTGCATTAGCAGAAGCTTCCAAAAGCTCCCGTTCCAATTGAATTAGCGTAGCCATATCTTCAAGGATCGCATCTACCATCGCCAAATCACTCATACCAATGGTATTGATCTCCTTAATGGCAGATTCGGAAATATAGTCAGAAAAACGGCTATGTGGTGGTTTACCTAATGTAAGTACACGTTCCGCTATTTCGTCTATCGTAAGCTGCGCATTGGTATATAATTCTTCAAATTTGATGTGCAGGGTAAAAAAGTTTTGGCCTTTAATATTCCAGTGGCATCCCCTTAACTTCTGATAATGAATGTGGTAATTAGCAAGGTAATCGTTCAACAAATCTACAACTGGTTTTACCTCTTTTTCAACGAGGCTGATTTCTTTTGCGTCCATAATATATTGTAATTTTAATGTGCTTGTTTGTATGTAAAACTACACAATAAAGATGCCGGAAATGGATTTGTTAAAAAACTATTTTACAACAATACGAAGGCCTGTTTTTACGTTTACCTTTCATAATTTATGCTCTTATTTTTTATTCGTATTATTGCCAAACCATATTAAACTTCAGAAGATCATTAATGCAAAAATATTATATAGGGGCGTTGTTTGTCTTCCTTTTTAACATATCAACAGCTAAATCAGCTGCAACAAGAGATTCGATTGGCGTCGAAAACCTTAAAGGGAAAAAAGTCATTATTCATAAGGTAGTTGCAAAAGACACCTATTATTCTATTGGAAGACGGTATAACATTCCTCCAAAAACGATCATGAGTTTTAATGACGATAAGTATCTGCAAATTGATGTCATCATTAAGGTTCCAACCGAGCTACCTTTTAATGAAGCAGTTGCCGCTGCCGTTAAAAAAACTCCGGTTAGCAGTCAACCCACAACTCAGCCACCTGTTACAGAAGGAAATTACATCACCTATATTGTAAAACCTAAAGATAATCTGAATAAGATTGCAGAGGAGAACAATACTACGGTGGATGAGATCAAGCGCATCAACAATTTAAAAACAATTAATCTTAGGATTGCTCAAGAGCTAAAACTTCCGGCAATTGTACCTGCTCCGGAATCTTCTACTGCAACAACTCCTGCAGAAGCGGTAAAAACCCCGGCAGTACAAGCCCCCGCAGTAAAAACAACTGTCCCAACTCTCCCTAAACCTACTGTGCCTTCCGCACCTGCAGATGCCAGCGAGGAGTTTGTTGGACATACTGTAGCCTCTAACGAAACCATATATTCCATTGCTACCCGCTACGGTATAACGATGGACCAGCTTAAAATTAAAAACAACTTAAAAGACAACTCCTTACGTGTGGGTCAAAAGTTATTAATTAAAGGTCAGTACCCGCCTGCTAAACCTGCCTATACACCACCGGTAGAAACTGAAGAAAGAGACACAACTTACCTTAAAGATCCCCGCCTAAGATATGCACCCAGCAGATATGGCTTAAACCAGGTAGACGAAAAAGGTACAGGCGTATGGATTGCCGATCAGGACCTTGATGCCTCTAAAATGCTGGTCTTACACCGTACGGCGCCTATTGGAACCGTGATGAAAATTACCAATCCAATGAGCAACAGAAGTACCTTTGCAAAGGTTGTTGGTAAATTTACTGAAAATGAAACCACAAAAGATGTTATTATTGTAATGACTAAAGCTGTAGCCGATGCGCTTGGGGCTTTAGACAAAAGATTTTTATGCAATTTAACCTACAGCGGACAAGCAAGTACTCCTCCAGATAATGAACAATAAACCTTTTATTATAGGCATCGCCGGCGGTAGCGGCTCAGGTAAAACATTTTTCTTAAACTGTTTTCTTCACCATTTTAAAAATGATGAAGTAACCCTTGTATCGCAGGATGACTATTATATTCCGGCCGGAGAAATGACCCAGGAGGAAAACAAACTCTATAATTTTGATCTCCCTTCTACCATTGATGACGGACAGTTTTTAAGGGACATTCAGAAACTGATTGGCGGCGAGGTGGTTTACAAAAAAGAATACAATTTCAACAATCCACTGGCTATTGTAAAAATCCTGGAAATAAACCCTGCTCCTATCATCATTGTTGAAGGACTCTTTATCCTCCATTTTAAAGAAATTGGTGAGCTGCTGGACCATAGTATCTTTATTGAAGCAGATGAACAGGTGGCCCTGGAGCGCCGTATTAAAAGAGATGGTATGGAACGTGGTTACCCGGAAGACGACGTGTTGTACAAATGGAAAAACCATGTGGTACCGTCATACCATGAGTATTTACTGCCCTACCGCGAGCAATGTGACCGCGTGATCAGGAACAACTCTAATGAAGCTGACGAAATTTTAAAAATCAGTGAGGACATCTCCATAGAACTGCGGGAACAATACTGTAAATAATAAAAAAATGATCTTTTATTCATCGGCTGCATTTTGTTAAGCGCTGAAAAAGCGCAAACAAACGCTAGGCCGTTTCATTAAAAAATCATTTTTTTTTTACAGAACTATAAACTCATTTCAGGCACATCATCTGCCGCGTATAACTTACCCGCAGTTACGCTTTTAATATAGTCTACACTTACACCAGGCGCACGCTCCAAAAGTTTAAACCCACCTTCAGGCAATACATCCAATACCGCAAGCTCCGTAACAATCTTCCGGATACACCTAACACCTGTTAGTGGCAAACTACAAGTTGGCAACAATTTGCTCTCCCCGGCTTTATTTACATGCTGCATGGCCACAATGATATTTTTAGCCGAAGCCACCAAATCCATTGCTCCCCCCATACCTTTAACCATTTTACCTGGAATTTTCCAGTTTGCAATGTCCCCATTCTCCGAAACTTCCATCGCACCCAATATGGTAAGGTCTATCTTCTGACTCCGGATCATGCCAAAACTCATGGCAGAATCAAATATCGATGAACCAGGTAATGTAGTAATCGTTTGCTTTCCAGCATTGATCAGGTCAGCATCCTCTTCGCCTTCAAAAGGAAATGGGCCCATGCCCAATAAACCATTTTCTGACTGTAGCACCACATTGATCCCCTCCGGAATATAGTTGGCAACCAAAGTAGGAATCCCGATCCCAAGGTTTACATAGTAACCGTCTTTTATTTCTTTAGCAATACGTTTTGCAATTCCGTTTTTATCTAACATAGCCTTAGTTTCCTGTTCTTACGGTTCGTTGCTCAATTCTTTTCTCATAGTTGCTGCCCTTAAAGATCCGGTGCACAAATACACCCGGCGTATGGATATGATCAGGATCTAACACACCCGGCTCCACAAGCTCCTCTACCTCGGCAATGGTAATTTTCCCAGCCATAGCCATTACAGGATTAAAATTGCGACTCGTAGACCTGAAAATAAGATTACCGGCATAATCACCCTTCCACGCTTTAACCATGGCAAAATCTGCGTCAAAAGCATATTCCATGAGGTAATCCTTACCATTAAAATTGCGTACCTCCTTGCCTTCTGCCACTTCAGTACCCACACCCGCAGGGGTAAATATGGCCGGCATGCCATAACCCGCCGCCATACATCTTGTAGCCAGCGTTCCCTGTGGAATCAATTCTACCTCAAGTTCGCCGCTCAACAATTGCCTTTCAAACTCTGCGTTTTCACCCACGTAAGAAGAAATCATCTTTTTAACCTGACGTTGCTGCAACATGAGACCGATTCCAAAATCATCTACACCAGCATTATTAGAAATACAGGTAAGTTCTTTAACACCCTTTTTTACCAGGGCAGCGATGCAATTTTCGGGAATGCCGCAGAGGCCAAAGCCGCCCAGCATAAGCGTATGCCCGTTTTCTATATCACGGATAGCCTCATCCGCATCCGACACTACTTTATTAATCATTATACTTGGTTTAAAAGCAAAGCTATATAAAACTACTTTAAATATACATATGATATTCCATCTCCGCCCCTATCTGCATGCTCATCTTCAACCCGGGTAACCTGGCTATATTTTTTAAGATAATCCCTGATCATTTTCCTTAAAATACCATCCCCCTTGCCATGAATCAGTTTAATGAACGGAAAGCCCAGCATTACAGACTTATCCAGGTATTTTTCTACTTCGTGAATGGCATTTTCTGCACGCATTCCACGCAGGTCCAGTTCTGCATTAAAAGAACTGATGGCTTCCGAAATGCTACCAGAATAAGAATTGGCCTGTACCACTTTTTTCGCCTGCTTATTACTGATTTTTTGAACCCGGTTTTTCTTAACCACAGATCTTAAATCACCAAGAGCTAAAACCAGGTTGTCCCGATTTATTTCCAGTACCTGACCAGTAGTTTCAGAGTTATTCAGTTGCACCCAATCACCTACCTCAATAGGGGTATTCAATTTTTCTGCAGGAACATGTACTGGTTCAGGTTTCCTTTCTTTAACCTGATGCTGCACCAGCTCCTTTTGTAAGTTCTGCCGCAGTTGTTTTGTCGCGCTTTTTTCGGCCTGGCTTTCCTTAATCTCAGCAATGGTATTTTCAACCAGTTTATTTGCATTTTTGATAATGGCCTGGGCCTCCAGTTTCGCTTCCCTAATCAGCTCTCTCCTATTTTCATCTAAAAATATTCTGAGTTTCTCATTCTCAGACACCAGGTTTTTAACCTTATTTTGCTGATTGGCCAAATGAACCTTGGTATCGTAAATCTGCTTCTTCTCTCTTTCCAGATCTACCAGCAAGCTATCTATCCGATTTTGGTTGGTGCCCGTTTTAGCCCTTGCCAGCTCCAGCACCTCTTTTTGTAAGCCTATATTTTGTGCAATTTCAAATGCATAAGAGCTTCCCGGTTTACCCACTTCAAGCACGTATAAGGGTTTCATCTTATCGTTATCAAACAACATTGATGCATTTTCCAATCCAGGCGTATTGCCCGCAAACAGCTTTAAATTAGAATAATGCGTAGTGATTACACCACGTACCTTTTTATTGTTCAGCACTTCCAATACCGCTTCTGCCATTGGCCCGCCAAACTGAGGATCGGTACCCGTCCCAAACTCATCAATAAGCACCATGGTTTTAGCCGATGCATGCGCCACAAAATAGCGCATTTTGGTTAAGTGAGCACTGTACGTACTCAAATCACTTTCTATCGACTGATCGTCACCAATATCGGCGAAGATATTGTCAAATATCCCAATCTCACTGGATTCATGAACAGGAATCAGTAAACCCGCCTGCAACATCAGCTGTAGCAAGCCAACTGTTTTCATACATACAGATTTTCCACCTGCATTTGGTCCCGAAACAAGTACAATTCTTAAATCATCAGAGATTTGCACATTCAATGGAACTACGGTCTTTTTATCCTCTTTAAAGGACAGCATCAACAAAGGATGCCTTGCGTTAATCAGTTTGGTTTTAGAACCCGTAACCAATACCGGCATATCGGCCTCCACATCTATCGCAAATAAAGCTTTAGCGCGTACAAAGTCCAGCTTGGTTAAAAAACCATGATACGACAACAATAAAGGGGTATATGGCCTAAGTTCAGAAGTTAAAGCAATCAGGATCTTAATAATTTCCCTGCGTTTTTCAAATTCCAGGTCACGCAGTTTATTGTTCAGTGTAAACACCTCTTCCGGTTCCAGGTAAACTGTCTGACCACTCGCAGATTCATCATGAATAAAACCCTTAAGCTTGCGCTTATGATCAGCGATGATAGGAATACACATCCGGCCGTCCCGAATGGTTAAACTGCCATCTGCCACCCAGTTACTGGCCACTGCCTGCTTATAAATACTATCCATCCGCTTCCTAACATCCTGCTCACCTTTGGCAATCTGTCCAATAATGTCCTGCAAAGCAAAAGAAGCATTAGGTTTTATTTTTCCTTTAGGATCTAAAATGGTCTCAATCTTTTTAAGGATGTTTTTTTCTACCGGAAGGTGTTCAAAAAGAGCTTCAAGACTGGGGTATATTCCTGCCCGTTCCTCAAAAAAACGAAGGACAGAAAAAACAGTCTGCAGCGAAGTATACATCTGAAACAATTCATCTTCTACAAGATAGGTGCCTTCTACCCTAATCTTCTCTGCAAGACTTCTGATGTCAAAAAAGGTATTGATCTGTAAGGGTTCCTGATTTTCCAGGATACTTTTAAATTCTTTAGTCTGCCTTAAAAACTTGTTGATCTGATCGTATTTGGTCATGACCTGCATCTTTTCGACCATTTGCTGGCCCATCGGACTGAGGCATTTCTGCAAAATCAACTGTTTAACATCGTTAAAACCCAGCCTGTCAAGGCAATTTTCGGGATACAACATAATATATTTTAATTTCTTATTCTGCGCAAACCAGATTTGCGCCTGATGGAATCTGTTTTCTTTTGTGCCTGCGTCTTTTTAAGAATTACATTCTTTTTAGATTCGGCAACTTTTTTAATAGAATCTGCTTTTTTAAGGGCTGCCTTTTTAGCTACATCTGCCTTTATAGAATCGGCCGTTTTTTTAAGCTTTTCTTTTATAAAAGCCGGAGTTTTAGCAATGGAGTCGGCAATTTTTGTAGAATCCGCTTTAAATTTAATCCTGGCTTTTTTGGCCAGCTTTACATTATCCAGGGAATCTGCTTTAATCAATTTGCCTTTCTCTTGAGTTAGCTCAGCAACCAGCTTCACGTAAACCTTGGAAAATACTTCAGGATTATCGCCATAAAACTTCAGGCTTTGGTTGTAAAGCGCAGAGTCCACCCCATGCTTCTTAAATATTCCCTTGTAGTAGGCAGCTGATACTTTTTTTGCAGAATCTACACTCGGAACTACATTTGTATATCCATCTGCAACATGTATATCATACAAAATCTCAGCCATTTCCTCCGGCTGGATAAACGCTCCCGGAACCTCTGGCTTACAGCCTGATAGTGCAACAAACAATAATATGATGATGGTAGATTGTTTCATTATTTTAAATAACCTCGTTATTTCTTAGCCAAAATTGGGCTAAGGTTGTTAATTTTACCAAAAATACTGATAAATGAGCATAGCAGACAACTTATTAAAATATAAAGCAGAAATTGAGGGGCCAACAGTTAAACTGGTTGCCGTTTCTAAATATCATGGAGCTGATGCCGTATTAGAAGCTTACCATGCCGGTCAGCGTGTATTTGGAGAAAACATTGTACAGGAACTGGTTGAAAAACAAGCAGAACTGCCAAAAGATATTGAATGGCATTTAATTGGTCATTTGCAAACCAATAAGGTAAAATATATCGCCCCTTTTATCAGTTTAATTGAATCTGTTGACAGTTTAAAACTGCTGATAGAAATTGACAAACAGGCGGCTAAAAATAAACGCATAATAGACTGCCTTTTACAGGTATACATCGCCGATGAAGACACTAAATTCGGGCTGGCATTTGACGAAGTGGTTGACTTACTGCGTGACGAGCAATTTTCTGCGCTTAAAAACATCCGCATTGTTGGTTTGATGGGAATTGCGTCAAACACTAAAATGGAAAAGCAAATTAAAGACGAATTTAACGAGCTTAAAGTATTGTTTGATGGTATAAAAGCATCCTTCTTTAGAAAAGACGAAGCCTTTAAGGAAATCTCTATGGGCATGTCTGCCGATTATAAAATTGCGATTGAGCAAGGCAGTACCATGGTTCGCATTGGTAGCAGTATTTTTGGCAAAAGAGTGATCAAACATTTTAAAGCAGATTGATTGTAGTAGCGTATGGAAGTATATAAATTTGGCGGAGCATCCGTGGCAAATGCCGTATCAGTAAAAAACGTTGCTCAAATCATCAAAAATTCATCACCAACCCACTTGCTGATTGTGGTGTCTGCCATGGGCAAAATCACCGATAAACTCGAAGCCCTGGTTAAAGCCTATATTTACGGTGATGCCGATGCGCATGAACTTCTGGATCAGGTTAAATCTTTTCACCTGGCCGTTATGCATGATCTTTTTGAAGATCCCAAACATCCTGTTTATAACGATGTGGCCAACAGTTTTGTAGAAATTGAGTGGTTGCTGGAGGAAGAGCCTAATGATGCGCCAGACTACATTTATGACCAGATTGTCTCTATCGGAGAGATTGTCTCTACCAAGATCCTAACCGCATGGTTAAATACCTCAGGATGCCCTGCTACCTGGGTAGATGCCAGGAACTACATCAGGACAGACAATACTTACAAAGAAGCTAAAGTGGATTGGGAACTTACAGAAAAGGAAATCCAGACTAAACTAGCGCCATTGCTTGAAAAAACCATTGCAGTTACCCAGGGTTTTATAGGCAGCACCAGTGAAAATTTCACTACTACGCTTGGTCGCGACGGTTCAGATTACTCTGCGGCATTGTTTAGCGCTGGTTTAAATGCTAATGCACTAACCATATGGAAAGATGTTCCAGGCGTATTAAATGCAGATCCCAAATGGTTTACGGAGACAGAACACATTCCTGAACTTTCCTACCATGATGCCATTGAACTTACCTATTATGGCGCCAACGTGATACATCCCAAAACCATCAAACCCCTGCAAAATAGGAATATCCCCTTGCAGGTAAGGTCATTTATCCATCCTGATGGTCCGGGCACTAAAATTACTGGTGTAAAAACACCATTACCAGTACCCTCTTTTATCTTTAAGGTAAATCAGGTGTTAATTTCTATTTTCCCTAAAGACTTCTCCTTTATTATTGAAGAGAACCTGAGTGATATTTTCAGTATTTTCCATAAACACAAGGTAAAGGTAAATACGATGCTAAATTCTGCCATCAGTTTCTCGGTCAGTGTAGACAATGATGACGTAAAGATTAAAGCGCTGCTCAGCAACCTTTCTGAACTTTACAAGGTTAAATACAATACCGGCCTGGAACTGGTCACCATCAGGTATTACAACCAGGGGACTATTGACCGGGTTACAGAACAAAAAGACATTTTACTAGAGGTAAAAAGCAGGCATACCTGCCAAATTGTAATGCGAAACAGGTCTGGTGAATAAGTTCATTTTAACAGCTGAAGTGCAACAATACATCGATACACATTTGGATGTTGATGTTGCTACACTCGCAATGGCTAAAAGCCCCTTTGCAGTGGTAACAGCTAAAGAACTTGCAGTGCAAATTGCAGCAAAGAAAAAATGCTTAAAGAAACTACCTTTATGGTTTAGCACCCCATATATTTATTATCCCCCGCTAATTTCTGTAGAACAGTGTTCATCAGAAACTACAGCGGCATACAAAGCCCAGCTTGCCGTTGGTACAGCACTTATTGATTTGACAGGTGGTTTCGGGGTCGACAGCTCTTATTTCGCTAAAGCGGGAAAACAGGTAATGCACTGTGAGATCAATACTGATCTTTCCGGTTTAGCAGCACATAATGCAGAAATCCTTGGTTTAAAAAACATTTCTTTTTATGCAGGCAATGGTCTTGATTTTTTAAAGGAAACAAGCCTTAAATTTGACACCATTTATGTAGATCCCGCGAGACGTAGTGATGCAGGCAAAGTGTTTATGCTCCAAGATTGCCTCCCAAACGTGGTAGAGCACATGGAACTTTTAAAGACAAAAAGTAGCAGGATCATCATCAAAACTTCACCCCTTCTGGACATTTCCGCAGGGCTAAAAGAACTCAAAAACGTAAGTGAGGTCCATATCGTTAGCCTAAAAAACGAATGCAAAGAACTACTCTTTATCATAGATAAAGCCATTGAAGGGCCTGTAAAAATTATAAGCGCAGCGCTGAATGAAGAGGTAAAACTGTTTAGCTACCTTAAGGGCCAGGAGGAGCCTGGCAGCAGCGTAAGTATCGAATTACAACAGTATCTGTATGAACCCGATGTTGCTTTAATGAAAAGTGGGGCATTTGATTTAATTGCGCAACGTTATAATTTGCAAAAGCTCCATGAGCAAACGCAATTGTATACTTCAGCCAGTTTAAACCCAGCTTTTCCGGGAAGGATATTTCAAATAGACGAAGTGATTTCTATGGGAGATTTAAAAAAGCAAAAGGAACTTACAGGAAATGTAATTGTAAGGAGCTTTCCCCAAAAAGCAGAAGTGCTGGTAAAAAAGTATAAAATTAAGCCTCAGCACAATAATTTCCTGATATTTACCAATACCAAAACATCAGGTTATGTAGTGATAAAAGCAACCATTCTACAACATTATTAGTGGTTGATGGGCCACATCAACCACTTTATTCTAAAACTCTTTATTTGTTAGGCTGAGGCGTAGTCCTTAGATAAGGTTTAATTACCTTATGCCCTTTAGGGAACTTCGCAGGAATATCTTCCGTTTTAATGCTGTTCATCACAATCACATCTTCGCCATCCTGCCAATCTGCCGGTGTTGCCACACTATGCTGCGCAGTCAATTGCAAAGAATCAATTACACGTAATACTTCATTGAAATTTCTTCCTGTAGAAGCCGGATAGGTAATCATCAGTTTCACCTTTTTATCTGGCGAAATCACAAACAATGAACGCACCGTCATGGTCTCAGAAGCATTCGGATGAATCATATCATACAGATCAGCTATCGTTTTATCCTCATCAGCAATGATCGGAAATTCAACAGAGGTGTTTTGCGTTTCATTGATGTCGCTAATCCAGCCTTTGTGAGATTCCGCAGAATCAACGCTCAAAGCCAATACTTTAACATTTCTCTTGTCAAACTCTCCTTTTAACGAGGCCGTACGTCCAAGCTCAGTGGTACAAACAGGCGTATAATCTGCCGGATGAGAAAATAAAACACCCCAGCTATCGCCCAGGTATTCGTAAAAGTCGATATCTCCTATTGATGTTTTCGCTTTAAAATTGGGAGCGACATCCCCTATTCTTAAACTCATATTGTTTCTGATTTTAATTGTCAAACGTAATATCTACAAATTTAGTATACTATTTAAATAATCAAATACTTTGTTAAAATAAACCTTTCTGTTCCGGAATAAACACCACTTCTGCCAGCTGGCTGCCCAGTTGTTCATTAAAAACTTTAATGGTATAATTTGCAAGCACAGGTGTATCCCTTTCATCGTGCTGGTGCAAAAAGAAATAAACTTTTTCCAGTCCTTTGTCCAGCCATTCTTTCAGTCTAACTACCCAGGCATCTACCCTCGCAAAATCTGAGGCCGCATACTTTTGTCCGTTTCCTACAAAGCGGATAAAAGCTTCGGGAGTACTCAGTTCCATATGCACACAATCCCTTCTGCCACTTGCGTCTGTAATTACCGAACCTCTGTTTAATTGGGCCAGCATACTGAATGTTTGCGCCCTAACTTCAGGATTGCCAAACCAGTCTTTATGCCTCAATTCCACAAACACTTTAAAATCTTCGGGAAGGGTTTTCAGGTATGCCTCCAGCACCGGCAATTGTGCTGGCGTAAAATTCTCTCCTAATTGCAAAAAGCAGGGACCAAGAAACTTACCAAATTCAGAAACCCCTGCAAGAAACTGATTGGTTACCTCCTCTACGTTTTGAAGACGTTTGAGGTGGCTGATTAAGCGTGGAAATTTAGGGAAGAACAAAAAACCATCCATGGCATTCTGGTCTGCTTTCTCTTTCCATTTTTTTACCTGATCTATTTTTGGAACGCTGTAAAACATCGCATTTAGTTCAATGGAATTGAAATGTTTTACATAATGATCTAAAAAGTCTGCTTCCTTAGTCTTCAATGGATAAATCATACCAAGCCACTCTTTCCTGCCCCATTTGGCACAACCGACATAGAAATCCGGTTTTGGCCTTGCTTTACCAGATAAAGTGAGCTGTGTCTGCTTTCCATCGGGAGGCAGCGTAAAATCTATACCAGCAATTTCATTTTCCGGTACTTTTCCAAATTCCATAGACTAAATTATTATATACAAAAAACCCCGAAACTTGTGAAAAGTTTAAATTATATTTTTCTTCGTTTTTCACTTTTTTCCATGAATAAAACACGGCTTTAAACTACATTAAAAGCATATTGCATTATTAAAAAAATCTTAGAAAAAAATATTTTTTTCCCTTTTTTTTCCCTTTTTCAAGTTCTGTTTTAGGATGAATTTTAAATCTATATAATTTTGTTAGATATTAGTAGTAATAAATAACTAATCTCAACAAATGAAAAAACTAATATTAATTAGCCCTGTATAACTAAATCTTTGATCATCATTATTCCACCGAATTCAAAGCGAATAATAAATGAAAGTATTCATATTTGAATCTTTTGACTTGTATTTAAAGTAGTGGCTTTATTGTTTTAATAAGTTGAATAATAGTATATTTGAAAGTCTAAATTTTTTCAAATGAAACGATTTTTATTATTTCTGCCCTTAACGTTGTTTATATGCTGTCAACCTAAAGTTAAGCACAAATCGAAGGTTCTGGACTCATCAGAAAAAGTACATAATTCAAGCAAAACCCCAAAGCATTATCCAACCGATTTAGAAGCATATGCAGCCAGCCAATTTTATGTTCAATTCGAACTTGACAATCCAAGGTCAGCAATTTTTCCAATGATGGATGGTTATAAAATTGAAAGTATTCCTAAAGACAGTACTTTCAAAGTTGAAAGTACTGTTGACTTCCAAAATCAATATGATATAGCTGTTAAAAAAAAATGGCACTGCATTATTAAATATATAGGAGGTGACGTCAGTGATTTTGACAGCTGGAAAATTATAGTATTGCGTGCACATACGATATAACTTTTGTTGCTAACTGGATGAAGGTAGTAAACAACCCTTAATTACAACTTTAAAAATTCATACTCCAACCCAACTTCGGGTATAAGCCTTTTTGAATCTGGAAAATACAAATCTGAACCTGTAGCTGTCACATTTTTATACGTGATTCTGACTTGACCACCGAATGCAGCGCCACCAGTAGATGGTATAGAAATAGATCTTAGGGAATAAATTAACTCAATGAAAATTAGAATAGTAGCCCCAATAAGACACTTCCAATTAGCAGAAAATTTTGAATTCTTTATTGATTCAATAAGAATTACTAATAACCCAGTTATCAAAAATTCACTGTACTCAGACCAAAGTTTTATAAGTGAAATAGGAAAAATATCTTCTGATACAATAAAAATGAATCACATTTTTTATTTTGAAGGTGAATCTTCCGAAATACCATTTTTGGAAGGACTAAAGAATGAATATCAAATGAGTAGAATATTATGCGGTTTTTTTGACAACTTCATAAGCACAGTTTGGTTCATTAAGGATGGTGGAGCGCACACCAATACTTGTTATGTAGAAAATTTAGAAAACAAGAATTATTCAATAGGTTTTGATAATAAAAATGTATTTCAAAATAGTAGGGACACTATTCTCTCCAATAGCAGTGGTATATTTTCACCAGTGCTTTTAAATGCTTCAGAATGTGACAGACTAAAAGAAATTTTTAAGAATATTTTAAATGTTTATCAAATATCTGTTAACGTTGATGATTCTATCTCTTTTAAAGCTGGTGTTACTATTCCCGAAAGCCTAAACATGGTAGATGAAACATTTAATAGAATGGAGAGGGCATTATTATTTCTTAAAATTCTTAGAAAGGATGGTTATATAATTTCAAAATTAACTTATTATATGGCCTTATTAGAGTCACTTTTCACTTTTGACAATGCTAGAATAAGGGAAACGGTATCTAATAGAGCCTCTAAGTTTATAGGAGGTAGTAACTCTACGATATTTAAAAACATAGAGAATATTAAAGAAGCTTACAAAATCAGAAGCAATTACATTCATGGTAACATAAACAAAAAAAAACCTAATGAACAAATAGATTTATGTAAAGCCATTGATGAAATAGTTAGACAAATTCTGTTAAAGATTCTAGCAAATGATATTCCAGAATTAGAAAACTTTAGTTTACCAAATACTAATGAAAATTTAAGAAAATTTGAAAAATATATACAGAAGTTCAATTAATATTATACAAGACTGTAAAGAAACGGCAAACAAATTAGGTGTACACCTAAAAATAGTATATATTTGTTATGAGAGCGTTAAATAATCACAATGTGGTTGATTAGGGGGGATTATTTCCCCCTTTTTCTTTACCTCACATTTTTGAAGAAACGAATGATTTTAACAATGTCCGCTTCTATAATCTTCTCAACCTTTATATTTTTCATAATCCAAATCTACCAGTAATAAGAATTACTTATTATAAATGTCAATTAGGTTATAGGGTAACCGTAATAGCTGCAAACCTTCAATCCATCTACAACAGCAGCGTTACCCCTTTGCATCCTGTAAGTAAATTTACCACCAGTTGTAATAATGTCAGTACAGGTTATTACCCAATTGATACGACTACCTGTAACACTAACTACAGTACATTACCCTCAACTGAATAAGCATCTCCATCTGCATTACTAAATTGAGACTGTATTATTGGTCTATCATAAGTTAACAACACTGAATTACCAGATTTAACTGCACTTATAATTCGAGGTGGTGCAATATCTGTATTAGGATCTTTAATCGCTGGATTTCTCTTGTAAACGTTAATTAACCCGGTTGAAGTATTATAGCTGTAAAAAACCCCGAAACTCGTGAAAAGTTTCGGGGCTTCAATTTATATTTAAAATATGAATTACAGGCCTTTTACCATAAAAACATAGTTTTGAATTTTAGACACTTGTTTGGATGCCTCCATCTTACGAATGGAGCTCTTTTTAGAAGAAGATATTTTTCCAACAATTGAATCCTGGGGAATAGTGCTCAAAGCCTCACGAAGATACTTGGCCTTTACAGCAAAAGTAGCCCCATCGGTATTGCTTTCTTTCGCATTGATGATCCCCACAATATTTCCACTATTGTCTAATAAAGGGCCTCCACTGTTTCCAGGGTTAACATCAATGGCAACCTGATAAGCAAGGCTATCACCATTAAAACCACTTTGAGAACTTAAATAACCTTTTCCAAAAACGATGTCGTCTTTTGGAAAGCCTAAAGTATAAACAGATTCGCCCAGGCCAAGCTGATTTCTGGTTAAGGTATACGGAAGCGATCCCAATACAAAACTCTTATCAATAATCTTTAAGATGGCGATATCATTTACAGGATCTTTATAAGTTACGTTCACCTTATAAGAATCGCCATTGGCAGACTGCACATAAATGCTATCAGACCTTTCAATTACATGGAAACTGGTAAGGATATACCCGTTTGTAGAAATCGCGAATCCCGTTCCGCCAAATTTACCTGGTCTTGAGGGTTTACGATCTGCAGGTTTAATAGCTTTACTGGATTTTACATCTCTGATTAAAGTACTTGTAGTACGTTTCAGCCGACTAAATTCCTGGCTCATTTGCTCGTAACTTCCAGTTTGCTGACTGGTTTGCTGAATAGAAAAAAGTGTAACTATAGTCAGAAGGATAAAAGATGCTGCTACAGCAATGGCCGACTTGTTGTTGCGCCACAGGTTTACTATATAGGAAGGATGCGGGCCAAGTTTCTTGCTTAAAGCAGCCACATCAATACCCTCATGTGCCTGATCCATGCGCTCTTTTAAAGCCAGTACATCCGCATAATCTTTCATGGCATCCAAAAAGACTTTATGCGACACTACTTTATGATCAACAACAGGATCATTGGCACGCAGCTGTTCAAAAGCTTTCGCTTCTTCAGCAGAAAGTTTACCATTCAGGTAATCTTCAATTATACTATCCAATTCTATCTCGTTCCTCATATCAATTATACTTGAAAAAATAATTTCTTTAACCTTTGCAGGCATTTGTATTTCTGGGTTTTGGCGTTATCTGTATTTGTATAGCCAAATTTCTCAGAGATGTCCTGCATGGATAAATTGTTTATATAAAAATCCTGAATAATGGTTTTGCAAGGTTCACCGAGATGAACAAGGGCCGATTGCATTTTTTCAAACTGCCTGTCCTTTTCTTCATGTACTTCCAGATCCACTTCTACCGCTACCACATCTTCAAAGTCTGCCAGGTTACCGGTTTTCTTTCCCATTTGAGAAAGCTTTTTCAACCAAATCCGCCTGCTAACCGAATATATATACGTTTTAAGTTTACTGCTCAACTCAAAATTTCCGCTCTTTATTTTGTTGTACAATACAATGATGGATTCCTGATACACGTCTTTAGCATCATCTTCATCACCACTGTTGTTCAAAATAAACTGTAACACCATAGGGTAATAACCCAGGTACAGTTTGTTTAGCGCTTCTTCCGAGTTGTTAAGTATCCCTAAAACAACCTCTCTATCTGTTGGAACTGAACTGCTTAACTTATTACTCACCAATTAATACCTTTTTATGTGAATGGTAACCCATTTTTTTAAATAATAATTTTACTTTTGTGCGCTTCAAACATTGATACCGCCATTGCCAAATGGTGACCCAAAGAAACGGAAAAAAAAGATTTTATTTTTTTTACAATTCATGGGTTACCTTTTAAAAGATCTGGCATTAAGATGTAAAATTAATTAATTATTTAAAATAGAATTCAACATGAAAAACTTATTCAAATTTGGCTTTTTAGCTTTAGCAATCTCTTTATCAGTAGCAGCTTGTAACTCTGAGAAAAAAGAAGCAGGTGCTGACACAACTTTAACTGATTCTTCAGCTATCGTTACTGATACTACTGCTGTTGATACTACAGTTTCTGATTCAACTGTAAAAGATACTGCTGTTAAAGTTGAAACTACTACTACTGAAGTTAAACACTAGTATTTAGCTAAGCATAAAAAAGGGGCAAAGGATTATTTCCTTGCCCCTTTTTTATGCCTTTACATTTCCATTCCGTAAACTGATGATAAATGTTACCTTTGCATTTTAAAACAGTTTAATAGAATGAATTTATCTCCACTCACCGCCATTTCACCTGTTGACGGGCGTTATAGAAATACCACTCAAAAACTAGCAAATTATTTTTCTGAATATGCCCTCATTAAATACAGGGTATTTGTTGAAGTGGAGTATTTCATTTCCCTTTGTGATACGGGCCTGAGCGGACTGGAAAATTTCGATCAAACAAAATACACCGCATTACGTGCCATATACATCAATTTTGATGAAACCGCCGCACAGGAAATCAAAGACACTGAAAAGGTAACCAATCATGATGTCAAAGCTGTTGAGTATTTTGTTAAAAAAAGATTTGATGAGCTTGGCCTGGCAGATTATAAGGAATTTATACATTTCGGCTTAACCTCACAAGATATTAACAATACCGCCATACCTTATACTTTTAAACTGGCCTTAACGGAGGTTTATTATCCGGCCTTAACTGAACTGATTGCTAAATTAAACGCACTGGCAATAGAATGGAAAGATGTTCCGCTTTTGGCCCATACTCATGGCCAGCCAGCCTCTCCTACTAAACTGGGAAAAGAATTTATTGTTTTTGCAGAACGTCTGCAAATCCAGCTTAATGCACTTCAGCTGATCCCTAACAGCGCCAAATTTGGCGGTGCGACAGGAAATTTCAACGCACACCATATTGCATACCCACAAATAGACTGGGTAGCATTCTCCAATAATTTTGTAAATGAAACACTGGGCTTACACCGTGCGCAACATACTACACAAATAGAGCATTACGATCAGTTTGCTGCACAATGTGATGCCTTAAAACGGATCAATAACATCATCATTGATCTGGATAGAGACATCTGGTCTTATATCTCTAAAAACTACTTTAAACAAAAGATTAAAGAAGGAGAAGTAGGATCTTCAGCTATGCCTCATAAAGTTAATCCAATTGACTTTGAAAATGCGGAAGGTAACGCCGGCATCGCAAATGCATTGTTTGAGTTCTTTGCTGCCAAACTTCCCATCTCCCGTTTGCAAAGAGACCTTACAGATTCTACTGTACTGAGAAATGTTGGTGTACCCATGGCACATACCACTATTGCCATTGCTTCTACATTAAAAGGTTTAAACAAAATAATACTGAACAATGAAGCTATCGCTGCAGACCTGGAAAACAACTGGGCAGTCGTTGCGGAGGCTATTCAAACTGTATTGAGACGCGAAGCTTATCCAAATCCTTACGAAGCTTTAAAAGACCTGACCAGAACCAATCAAAAAATTACGGCTTTAACAATGTCGCAATTTATAGATGGCCTTCAGGTTACCGATCAGCTCAAAGAAGAATTAAAGCAAATCACACCATTTAATTATACAGGGGTTTTTTAAGCCAGGACGCTATTTTTTTACCTTTGCTTCTGTATTTAAATCCTTGTGTTGGGTTCTTTTAGCAACAAATGACCTAAAACAGACACCTGGACAATACATTGAGATAGTTATTATTTATTTTTGTAGAAAAAAAGGAATAATGACTATCAACGTTTATACAGAACAAACCCCGAACCCTGCCACGATGAAGTTTATGGTCAATAAACTATTGATCAATGGCAGTGAAGATTTCGCTACAAAAGAAAGTGCAGAGCATTCTCCTTTTGCTAAGGAATTATTCAAATTTAACTTCGTAAGCGGTGTATTTTTTGCCAGTAACTTTGTAACCATTACAAAAACTGAGGACGCAGATTGGGCAGACATAGAGCCTTTGCTGAAAGAATTTGTTAAAGGTGCTGTTGAATCAGAATATAAGATCAAAGAAGACACAGGTGCAGAAACACCATCTTTTGAGGGTACAGATATAGAAATTAAAATACAGCAGATCCTGCATGACTATGTTCGTCCTGCTGTAGAGCAAGATGGTGGCGCAATTAGCTATAGGTCATTTGATCAGAATGAAGGCGTAGTAACTGTTGAGCTTCGTGGTTCATGCAGTGGCTGTCCATCTTCAACCATCACCTTAAAATCAGGGATCCAAAACTTATTACAGAGAATGGTACCAGAAGTTAAAGAAGTGGTTTCTGAAGCTTTGTAGGGTTCAAAATCATTAAAGCATAAAAAAACCGGCTATCTTTTTAAGAGATAGCCGGTTTTTTTATGTCTTATTACTTGTCTTAATAATTTGCGTGTTTCTCTTTATTTTTCAGTGCGAAAACCACCAGCAGCAGTCCGGAGATAAAGAGCAGGGAAGAAATCAATTCTGCCTGTGTAAAAGAAATTCCAGCCACATGGTATTTTGTATTTACCCTGATCAGCTCTACAAAAAAGCGTTCCAAACCGTTAAACATTAAATATATACCAAACATCATACCTGGTAGTTTAATTTGCTTACGGATTCTCCAAAGGATCAGGAATAAAATAAAGCATACAATGACTTCGTATATGGGAGTAGGATATACTGGTAAGGGCAATTCGTTACAGAACTTCCCTGTACAGCCCGGGATAGGCAGCCCTTCCATGGCCACATTGTTTGGATAAGTATAGGCCCATAACCAATCCGGAAACCAGCTAAAGGGTTTTGGATGCAGGTTGGCAATTCCCCAGTCGCCATCTCCCGACATATGGCAGCCAATGCGGCCAACGCTATAAGCCAGCATCATTCCAGGGCCACCAATGTCCAGCATATGTAAAGGCTTAATGCCGTTTTTATTGGCAATGTACAACACTGCGGCACCCCCACAAATCAATCCCCCATAAAAAGTTAAACCACTAAAGGACAAAAGCCCACCAATCGGATCCTGGATAAAACTATCCCAATGTTCCAGGTTATCAAAAATCTTGGCACCCAGAAAACCCCATACCGCAGCCCAAACAATCAAATTCCCCATCAATTGATACGGATGTTCTGTTACCTCTACTGTTTTAGGTTTTGCTAATTTGTGCTTGTTCTTTTCCGTGTAATCCCAATAGGCAAATAAAGCAGCAAAAGCGATTCCACCCAACACACTACCTTTCAAAGATAAAAGTACGGTTTGCGCATCGCTTACAAAAAGCTGATAATTTGACAAGGCATAAACCAGTTTATAACCAATTAAAAAACCGAATAAACCATTATAAAACAGCTCTAAAGAACTTGCTGGAACACCAATGGTAATGGTCTTTTTAATGGGATGAAGAATCCCTAATGCTTCTTTTCGCTGCATTTCTTTAGAAAAGGCCCAGTAGCCGGCAACAAAAGCTAAAGCTACAAAAACACCAAATGTATTAAATGGCAAAGGGATATTTATTCCAAAGAGCCAGGAGATAAAATGAGATACAGTAGGAAACATATTAAAATTTTATGCGAATATAGGATTAATGCACTAATACTTCTTGCGATTCAGTAACTTCTACTTCGCCATCTGCGGACAGCTCTACGAGGTTCACAATTTTGATTTCATTCACCATCACAGGATCATATTTGGCTTTAACTTTAACATAGTTTTTTGTAAAACCATGCATGAAACCATTCTTCTGATCGTCTTCAAATAAAACCTCAGCCACTGTACCCAACTGCGACTGGTAAAATGCCCTTCTTTTTTTATCCGACAAGATGTGAAGCATTTTACTACGGTCAGCTCTTGCGCTGCCAGTAACCACACCTTTCATTACCGCTGCTTCAGTCTGCTCACGCTCCGAATAGGTAAACACATGTAAATAGGAAATATCCAATTCATTTAAAAACTGATAGGTATCCAGAAAATCTTCATGGGTTTCGCCAGGAAAACCAACAATAACATCCACCCCAATACAGCAGTTTGGAATCAATGCTTTAATGGTAGCGACACGCTCCGTATATAAATCCCTGCGGTAACGCCTCTTCATCAATCCCAGAATTTTGTCTGAGCCGGACTGTAGCGGAATGTGAAAGTGGGGTACAAATCGTTTCGAAGCCGCAACAAAACTGATGATCTCATTACTTAACAAATTAGGTTCAATAGAAGAAATACGAATCCTTTCAATGCCCTCTACTTCATCAAGCGCTTTAACCAGATCAAAAAACTTGTCTTCTCTTTTGCCATCCCTGATCCCAAAATCACCAAGGTTTACACCAGTAAGGACAATTTCTTTCACACCACTTTCTGCAATCTGACGCGCACGGTTGACCACATTTTCTATGGTATCGCTCCTGCTGCCACCTCTGGCCAGGGGAATGGTACAATAGGTACAAGGATAGTCACAACCATCCTGAACCTTCAAAAAGGTACGGGTCCTGTCACCTATAGAATAGGCCGCAATAAAATTATGGTTTACCTTTTCAATATTTTGTTGATGAACAATGGCTTTGGGCTGTTTGGTTAAATCAGAAATGTACTCTACAATGCGAAACTTTTCTGCTGCGCCCAACACCATATCTACGCCTTCAATTTCCGCAATTTCGGCAGGTTTTAACTGTGCATAGCAACCTACAATGGTAATGTAGGCATCGGGTGAATATTTAAGTGCTTCTTTAACTACCTTTCTGCATTTCTTATCTGCATGTTCTGTAACAGAACATGTATTGATCACATACACATCTGCAGCATCGGTAAACTCCACTACAGCATATCCGGCATCGGTAAATAACCTGCCAATAGTTGAAGTTTCCGAAAAATTCAACTTACAACCTAAGGTATAAAATGCAACTTTTTTCATTAATGCTGCAAAGATACTAAAAAATTAATCTTCGTTCCAGCGGTAACTCTCCTGCTCAAAGCCAGCAAGATCTATGACACGGCTCACCACCGTTTGTGCCAGTTCTTCAATACTTTTCGGAAGACTGTAAAAGGAAGGGTTTGCGGGACAAATGATACCGCCAGCCTCGGTAACCAGTTTCATATTGTTGATATGAATTAAGCTAAATGGCGTATCCCGAACCACTACGATCAATTTTCTGCGTTCTTTGAGCACTACATCCGCTGCGCGTGAAATGAGATCATTGGATATCCCATGTGCAATTCGGCCTAAAGTCCCCATAGAACATGGGATAATCATCATGGTGTCAAACTTTGCAGAACCCGAGGCAAAGGGGGCATTGAAGTCCATTTTAGGATAAAAATCGAACGGATAATTGTTGTAATCTTCATTCCCGAGTTCAAAACGCCAAACCTCTTTTGCATTGTCAGACATTACTACCCCTACCCGCTCAACCTGTTCGCTAAGTTGCTGCAGATTATCCAACAAAAGCTTTGCATAAACAGACCCACTGGCACCGGTAATGGCAACGATGACTTTCTTTTTCTTCATAGTATGTAAAGATACATAACCCAATACAAAAAAGGGCCGAATATTACTATTCGACCCTACATCTACCTATGAAAAACATACCCCCGAAAGGGTAAGCTCAAATGTAATTATCTTTTTGAATAAAAAAAAGTTTAAACATCTTTTATTGGACTTAAATACAATTTAAACAGATTATTGCAAAATATTATGGTATAAATTGCTGGCTCTTCATCCAATTTTTTAAATGGTCAAACCATTTGTCTGTAGTCGTTCCGTTAACCATCCCAAAACCATGTCCGCCTTTAGGATAAACTATCAATGCGGCGTCTACCCCATTTTTATGTAAAGCCTGGTAAAAATTGAGGCTATTTTCTACTTTAACCCCGCGGTCATCACCTGCATGTACTAAAAATGTAACAGGCGTTGCTGAGGTTACCTGCAAATCGTTACTGTATTCTTTTATCTTCTCTGGAGAAGGATTTTTGCCGATCAGATTTGTTCTGGAACCCAAATGAGCAAGTTCATCAGAAAAACTGATTACAGGGTAAATCAGCACCATAAAGTCAGGACGTACACTGGTATTGTTGGCATTAGGAATCAGTGCTTTGCTAAAATGGGTTCCTGCTGTAGAAGCCAGGTGACCACCAGCAGAGAAGCCTAAAATCCCCACTTTATTTACATCAACATTCCATTCGGCAGCACGCTCCCTCACTGTTTTTATAGCTTGCTGAGCATCCTGCAATGGTCCTATGCTTTTATCTTTCATAGAAAGATCTGAGGGTAAACGGTAATACAATATAATCGCTGCTACACCAATTTTCTGAAATTCTTCTGCCAGCCTGTCCCCCTCATGGGTAATGGCAAGCCCACTGTATCCGCCTCCCGGACAAATCACCACTGCTGCTCCGGTAGCTTTAGCTTTCTCTGGCAGGTAGACTTTAATTCTTGGCACGGTAACTTTAGACAGCGTTTGGTTGTTGCTGCCGGCGCGGTTAGTAAGCACTTCGTTAGTGGTATCGGAAATAGAATTTGGAACAGGTCCTTTATATAAAGGATACAAATTTTGTGCAGAAGCCATTAAACAAGATAAATGGATTAAAGCGATACAGGTAATTAAGTATTTGGTTTTCATAGCCAACAAATAACAAACAATTTCGCAACAAACAAAAAATAATTTCAAATAGCCTTAGTGATCCACCTCACTTAAAGCTTCGTAGAGCTTATCAATTTCTATAGGTTTCCTTAAGAAGCCGGTAAAGAAGCTCCTGTAATTTTCCAGGGCCTCTATGGTAATATCTGCCGTAAGTGCAAAAATAGGGGTTTGTTGATTTAGGTTCCTGTTGGCGCGTAAGTAGGCCGTGGCATCCAGTCCGTTCATTTCAGGCATATGAATGTCCATGAGTATAAAATCAAAAGCCATAGATTTAGCTTTTTCAATCACATCCAGCCCATTTACCGCATGAACGGTACTTATTCCCCAGTTGCCCAAAAGCTTTTTGGCCACCATGGCATTAATCATATTGTCCTCAGCCAGTAATACCGATTTATTTTTTAGTTTATGCTGCGCCTTAACCGGCAATTTTACAACTGAATTACTGCTTTTTAAATTCACATCAAAATAAAAAACCGAACCTCTGCCCATAGCACTGTCAAAATGAATTTGACTGCCATAAATTTCCACCAGCTTTTTAACTATAGCCAAACCCAGGCCAGTACCCCCCTGCTTACGTGTGGTGATAGATTTAGGCTGCGAAAAACTCTCAAACATCTCTGCAAAGTATTCTTTTGGAATGCCTAGTCCCGTGTCCGTAACCTTAAACCTTATTTGGGCAACATCATGCGTAACCGATTCAACTTGCTCCAGTTTATTCGCTTCAAGCACCACATTCCCTACCTCTGTATATTTTATGGCATTGCTAACAAGGTTACCTAAAATCTGCGATAGTTTGGTTTCGTCAATTTCAAAGCATTCTGTATGCGTTATATTGGTGACTAAGGTAAGCTGCAAGCCTTTTTCAATCGCCAGGTTCTCGTAGGTTTTGATGATCTGCTGTAAAAGTACACGCAACTCACAAGGCCTCGGTTCCAATACTACCTTTCCATTGTCCAGTTTTGTAAAATCCAAAATATCATTGATCACGAGTAACAAGTTACCCGAGGCAGCCTTCAAAGAATCCAGCAAAACCTTATCTTCTCCTTCATATTTTTCAATCAAAAGAGAGGTAATTGTTGTTACAGCATTCAATGGCGTACGTATTTCATGACTCATGGTAGAAAGGAAATTCTGCTTCATTTGAGCCGTCTGCTCCGCCCTGTCTTTTTTCTCAGTGATATCTGCTTTTTCCTTCTGCAGCCGGTTATCCTGCTCGGTAGCCTGCATTTTGTTCATCCATTCGTAACTTTCAATAACCTGCAGGGTTTGCATATTAATGACAGCCTCTTTTTGATGGAGGTACAATTCAAGATAGGCCAAAGACTTTACTGTATCTTGCTGCTGTTTGGCAATTTGATACAATAAATAATTGCTTCTAAATTTCACAAAGGCGATATTATATTGATTACTGACCTCCAGTGCCTGTTCCAATACTTGCTTAGCCAAGTCCAGTTTGCCCATTTGCATGTACAAATAACCCAGCTTCTGGTAAGCCATTCCCAAACCAAGTTTTTCCCCTGCATCCAGATGTATTTCAATAGCTCTTTTAAAATCCAGTTCTGCCAATTCATACAGCCCTTTATGAATGTACACCTTAGCCCTGCCATAAATAGCAAAAGCCAGCCCGCGAACATCACCAGTCTTATTTTTAATCGCGATTGATTTCTCTATGAGCGCAAATGCCTTGGCTACCTTATTATTCTTAAGGTAAATACCCGACAAAGGATTGTAAGCATTTGAGATGAGGTTAAGGTCATTGATCCTTCTGGCTGCAAATATTGCATTTTCATACGAAGACAAAGCGTTTTTTTGATCGCCGAAATATTCGTAAATGGTGCCTAGCGATTTGTAGACCCTTGCCTGGTTATGGTAATCGTTAAGCTTGCGATAAGTGGACAGTGACGCACTTAAATTGACCAGGCCAAGGTGAAAATGATCTGTTTTATAATATACACTCGCAATGTTAAAGTTGGCATCCGCAATTCCCTTTTCATCATTTAGTTCTTCGAAATAGGATATGGCTGTTTTTGCCAGTTTGATAGACCGCTTATAATCGCCCCTGATCATATAAAAAAGGGAAAGATGATTGTTGCTTCGGCCCATCATCAATTTATCATCAAGGAGGGTACTAATCCTAAGTGCTTTTAAAGAAAGGCTGATGCTTTGCTTTAAATCATACGTACGACAATTGTAAGCATCGTTTAAAAGTGCAGCAGGAAAGATTTTATTGGCATCAATTGTCTCCATTCATATACCTCTAGTATCACTAAAGATACACAAAGGAGACAATTTTACAGTATATTAATTTTTTTATTGCCTGCTTAGGCTTCCAACCATTTTCTGGCGTTTACAAATGCACTTATCCATGGGGTAACTTCATCTTTACGTCCCTCAGGATAATTAGCCCAGTTCCATTGAAAAATGGAACGCTCAATATGTGGCATCATTACCAGGTGTCTTCCTGTAACATCGCACATCATTGCAGTGTTATAGTCTGAGCCGTTAGGATTGGCAGGATAACTTTCGTAGCCATATTTAGCCACAATGTTATACTGATCCTCTGCATAAGGCAACTGGAATTTTCCTTCTCCATGAGAAATCCAAACGCCAAGGGTAGCTCCTGCAAGACCAGACAACATCACCGAGTTATTTTCCTGAATGGTTACCGAAGTAAATCCACTTTCGTGTTTATGGCTATCATTATGCAGCATTTTTGGCTTTTCTTCCTGAGTTGGGTTAATTAAACCAAGCTCAACAAATAACTGACAGCCATTACAAATCCCAACAGATAAAGTGTCTTCGCGTTTAAAGAAGTTTTCCAGTGCTGTCTTTGCTTTCTCATTGTAAAGGAAAGCACCAGCCCATCCCTTAGCTGAACCTAAAACATCAGAGTTAGAGAAACCGCCTACAGCGCCTATAAACTGAATATCTTCCAGGGTTTCCCTGCCTGAGATCAAATCCGTCATGTGCACATCTTTAACATCAAAACCAGCCAGGTACATTGCATTTGCGAGTTCACGCTCAGAATTACTACCTTTTTCACGGATTACCGCAGCTTTAGGCCTTGGTTTAGCCGAATCTATTACTGGCCTTTTACCATCAAACTGTAATGGGAAGCTGTAGTTTAACACATGGTTTTTATAGTTGTCAAAACGCTCTTTAGCCTTAACAGGGCCGCTTTGTTTTTGATCCAGCAGGTAAGAAGTTTTAAACCAACTATCTCGCAATTGGTCAACATCAAAGTTCCAGTTTCCTGTAGCGTCTTTGACTTCCAAAACAGGCACTGAATTTACCTTTCCTATTTTATGGAAAACTACGCCATTTTTATTCAGCAGTGCTTCTGCCGCTTCATCAGCCTGAAACACGATACCAATGTTTTCAGCAAAAAGCTTAGTAATGATGTCCTGATTACCCAAGGCAGAAAGATCTACCGCAGCACCAAGATTACGGTCTGCAAAGCAAAGTTCTAATAGGGTGGTGATTAAGCCCCCACTGCCTATATCATGACCGGCCTGAATGTAACCTGCTTTAATTGCTTCCTGAAGGGTGTTAAAAGTATTTTTAAATTCAGCTGCATTTAAAATATCAGGTGTTTCTGTACCTATCTTATTTAAAATCTGTGCAAAGGAAGAACCCCCTAATTTATAAGCATCAGCAGAAAGGTTGATGTAATAAATACTGCCTCCGTTTTTCTGCAATACCGGCTCTACTACTGCGGTAATGTCATCACAATGACCAGCGGCAGAGATAATTACTGTTCCCGGCGCTATGACTTCGCCATCTTTATATTTCTGCTTCATGGATAAGGAATCTTTACCCGTAGGTATGTTAATTCCAAGATCAATAGCAAATTCAGAACAAGCTTTTACAGCAGCATATAAGCGGGCATCTTCACCTTCATTTTTACAGGCCCACATCCAGTTGGCAGAAAGCGAAACGCTTTTTAAACCATCTTTTAATGGTGCCCAGATGAGGTTTGAAAGTGATTCTGCAATAGCATTTCGGCTTCCCGCAGCAGGGTTTATTAAAGCAGATAAAGGAGCATGACCAATAGAAGTGGCAATACCATCTTTACCCTGGTAATCCAGTGCCATTACACCACAGTTATTGAGCGGTAATTGCAGCGGACCAGCACATTGTTGTTTGGCCACACGGCCACCCACACAACGGTCTACTTTATTTGTTAACCAGTCTTTAGAAGCCACAGCCTCCAATTGTAAAACTTGCTCCAGGTAAGTATCCAGCTGCGCAACATCGTAAGCTACAGCCTCGTAAGTTCTTTCTACGGTTTTATCCTGCATCACTACCTTCGGAGAGCTACCAAACATATCTTCCATTTTCAGGTCCATTGGTTTGGCGCCGGTAGTAGCAGATTCAAAGGTAAAACGGTGATCGCCCGTCACCTCCCCTACCGTATACATTGGAGATCTTTCCCTGTCCGCAATTTTTTGCAGGGTATCCAAATGTTCGGCACCAATTACCAGTCCCATACGTTCCTGAGATTCGTTGCCGATAATTTCTTTCGCAGAAAGCGTTGGATCGCCTACAGGCAATTTGTCCAGGTCAATCTTTCCACCTGTCTCTTCCACAAGTTCAGAAAGACAGTTTAAGTGTCCACCTGCACCATGATCATGAATGGATACAATGGTATTGTGATCGCTTTCTACCATGCCACGAACTGCATTGGCTGCTCTTTTCTGCATTTCCGGATTGGAACGCTGAATTGCATTTAATTCTATACCAGTGCCAAGGGCACCTGTATCAGCAGAAGAAACCGCCGCCCCTCCCATTCCAATTCTATAATTTTCGCCACCTAAAATAACAATCTTGTCATTTAAAGAAGGCGTAGCTTTTTTTGCCTGATCAGCTTTTCCATAACCGATACCACCGGCTTGCATAATTACTTTATCGTAGCCGAGTGTCCTTGAATTTTCTTCATGTTCAAAAGTTAGCACAGAGCCCGTAATCAGCGGCTGACCAAATTTATTTCCAAAATCAGAAGCACCATTTGATGCTTTGATTAAGATATCTACTGGAGTTTGGTATAACCATTTACGTTCTTGTACCGCGTTTTCCCATGGTCTGTCTTCCGTAAGACGGGATAATGCAGTCATATATACCGCAGTACCAGCCAATGGTAAAGAACCCTGTCCGCCAGCTAACCTATCCCTGATTTCTCCACCTGCACCGGTAGCAGCACCATTAAATGGTTCTACAGTGGTTGGAAAATTATGTGTTTCTGCTTTTAATGAAATTACAGCTTCAAAATCTTTGATCTCATAGTATTCTGGCACGTCTGCACGTTTAGGTGCAAATTGCTGTACTACGGGGCCTTTTACAAAGGCAACGTTATCTTTGTAGGCAGATACAATTCCATTTGGATTTGCTTCTGAAGTTTTACGGATCATTTTAAACAAAGAAACCGGCTGTTCTTCTCCGTCAATTACAAAAGTTCCGTTAAAGATTTTATGGCGACAATGTTCTGAATTTACCTGAGAAAAGCCAAAAACTTCAGAGTCCGTCAGTTTACGACCTAGTTTTACAGCTAATTTATCAAGGTATTCAATCTCTTCCTCGCTAAGCGATAGTCCCTCCTGCTGGTTATATTCAGCAATGTTGTCAATTTCTAAGATCGACTCCGGCTGTAAACTGATGGCATATAATTCCTGGTTCAGTTCTCCGTATTTTTGAGAAAGCATGGGATCGAAATCAGAAAAACCTGCTTCAACTTTAACAAACTCTTCAATCCTTACGATGCCCTGGATATCCATGTTCTGGGTAATCTCTACCGCATTGGTGCTCCATGGCGTAACCATTGCTGCACGCGGACCTACAAAATAATCAGTCAATACGTGTTCCTGTTTCAGTTCGGCACCGCCAAAAAGCCAGCTTAATTTCGAAATATCTGAAGATGTGAGTGTGCGTTCCAGTTGTACAGCAAAAACGGTGTTGACCTCGTTGGAGAAGAAATAAATCATGGTTTTATTTTATGCCGCAAAGGTACAAAAAATACATCTTTTTCAGAACAACTTAAAACAACAAAAAAGGATACCGGGCTTTAGGCTCAGTGCGGCTGAGGGAGCATTTTACAATAAAGAAGGATTATTCCGCTCTGCTTCAAATTCGTAGTCAATAGCCAATGCAGCCTTATTTTTACCTGCCGCAACAGCCAAGACATCACAGCGTTCGTTTTCCGGGTGTGCATTATGACCTTTAATCCAGATGAAATTTACTTTATGCAACTTGTAAACATCAAGGAAACGTTTCCAAAGGTCTTTGTTCTTTTTACCTTTAAAACCGGTTTTAACCCATCCAAATACCCATTTCTTTTCTACAGAATCTACCACATATTTAGAATCTGAATAGACGGTTACCTGTTCTCCAGGTTTTTTAATGGCGCTTAAGCCAACAATAACAGCCAGTAATTCCATCCTGTTATTGGTGGTCATCCTAAATCCTCCGCTAAGTTCTTTTTCGTATGGACCCGAACGTAAAACCACTCCATAACCACCTGGCCCGGGATTACCACTTGCTGCACCGTCTGTATAAATCTCAATCATAAACTGCCGTAAAGCTAATCATTAATCGTAAATGTGATCTTGCAATTGTTCAAAAACAAAATCTCAGATCAATCAAAATTTCAAAACCAGATCTCCTAAAACTTTGTTTATTAGCATTATGGAAACAACAAGACAACTCATTGAAAAAATTAACCAGCTATTCCTTGATAACGATATGGAGGCATTCATGGGCTATATTGCCGATGATATGGTTTGGGACATGTATACTTCTACCTCTGGACATACCACCCTGAGGGGGATTGAAGAGATCGGCAACATGGATCCGGGAAACATGCCCGAAAAAATGGACTTCAGCTTCGATACTGTTGTAGTTGAAGGCGACATTGCCATCGCGAACGGAAGTAGCACTGGCGTTACCAAGAATGGAAAACCGTATAAAGGAAACTTCTGCGACATTTACCAGTTTAGCGGAGGCAAGATCATTAAAATGACTTCCTACGTAATTGACAACATAGAAAAAGATTAATAAATGAGCAGTAACAGGCAGTGGCTTGTAACCACTGCCTGTTATTCCTTTTGGCGAATTAAGCGCTAACTATTTCCAGCCTAAGCCAGGGGCAACATGCTCCAGAATGGCAGAAAGCACATGGATATTATAATCCACACCCAACGTATTCGGTATAGTCAGCAGTAAGGTATCCGCTTCCTGTATAGCCTCATCCTGCGCCAGTTCTTTGATCAGCTGATCCGGTTCAGCAGCATAGCTTTTACCAAAGACCGCACGTTGGTCGGCTTCAATATAACCAAAACTATCAGCCCCTTTTCCCTGCTGTCCAAAATAGTACCTATCCTGTTCGTTAACCAGTGCAAAGATGGAACGACTTACTGAAACCCTTGGCTCGCGCTCATGCCCGGCTTTCTTCCAGGCTTCCTTATACAATCTGATTTGCTCTGCTTGCTGAATATGAAAAGGCTTACCACTTTCGTCAAATTTCAGTGTTGAACTTTGCAGGTACATACCATTTTCAGCAGCCCAAACAGCAGTTGCGTTAGAGGCGGCACCCCACCAAATCCTTTCCCGTAATCCCTCAGAATACGGTTCTAAACGCAACAAACCCGGCGGGTTCGGAAACATCGGATTAGGATTAGGCTGGGCAAAACCTTCGCCTTTTAAACGATCTAAAAACTCCAGGGCTTTCTTTCTACCCATATCCGCATCCGTTTCTCCCTCTTCAGGCTGATAACCAAACTTACGCCAACCTTCAATCACCTGTTCTGGTGATCCGCGGCTGAGCCCCAATTGCAATCGTCCACCGGAAATCAAGTCTGCAGCACCGGCATCTTCTACCATATACAACGGGTTTTCATAGCGCATATCAATCACACCTGTGCCAATCTCTATTTTGCTGGTTTTAGCGCCAATAGCCGAAAGCAAGGGAAATGGTGATGCCAACTGGCGCGCAAAATGATGTACCCTAAAATAGGCCCCATCTAAACCTATTTCTTCAGCGGCAACACTTAAATCTATGGATTGCAGCAAGGTATCGCCTGCGCTGCGCGTTTGATAAGCGGGATGTTCAGCCCAATGCCCGAATGATAAAAATCCTATTTTCTTCATTGATTACATGATTTATAACCAAATGTAAGAATACCTCCGTAGCGTACTGGTCACCGCTTGGTCATAACGATTTACCGCGCCTCCTAAAAAACGGTTTAAGCATCCGGAATTTCAGGTTCTACCAATCTGATCAATTTCTCTAAAGATTCTTGCCAGCCCAAATAACACATTTCAGCTGGTATTACCGCCGGAATTCCTTCCTGAAGCACTTTAAGTTCTGTACCGCAGAAAACCTTTTTCAGCCATATCGAGGTGGTAATTTCGCCAGGTAAATTTGGATCATCAAACTTATCTGCATATTTAATAAATTGGTTAGGCTCTATTTCAAGGATCGTTCCGCCAAATGAATGCTGCCCCCCTGTGCTAAAGTTAATAAAGGTCATTTTAAATGTACCACCAACTTTAAAATCCATATGCTGTACTGTACATACAAAGCCATAGGGTGGCAACCAGGTGGAATACGCTATCTGGTCTGCAAATGCCCGAAATACTTTCTCGGGACTTGCTTTAATTACCCGTTGCAGGGACACTGAATTACTTTCCATTGTAGTAGAATTTTAGTTTTAGACTGATGTTAATTTATCTTTATAAAAGTACGAAAGGGCAAGGATACCTAAGAAAACCAGGGGCATCAACATAAAGCCAATATTTTTATCTACGCATACATGACTGATGAATGCATAGATTAAATTGAATGTTAATCCTGCATAAGCCCATTCTTTTAGCTTAGCTGGTGCTTTAGGATAGGCTATTGCTAAAACGCCAAATACCTTAAAAATAATAAGTGTATAGGCAAAGTAATCAGGATAACCCAGGGGCCTTGTTCCTACAGTTACATATTCTGGCATAAAAAGGCTGGTACTTAGTGGCATTATACCCTCCCAAAGTATAATGATGGCAGTTGCAATCCAAAAAATTATTTTATTCTTCTTCATTGTATTCCGGTTGTTTTAGTTTACAATTCAAAAGTACAGCAATACCAGACAGCCTAAGCATTATAAAAACGACAGCTTTGAGGGTGGATTATGACAAAATATTTTTTACCTTGGCGTTCTATAGTTTTTGTTACTATGCAAATTTCCGTTTTTGTACCTGAATACGGCGTAATTGAAGCCATTACACCCCCGTTTAGAACGTTTAACACTGCCAATGAGCTTTTGGCTACATTTGGTAAAAAGCCCATTTTCGAGGTTGAATATGTGGGCCTAAGTACACACGTCCCAGCCAACAATGGCGAGTACATTATAAAAACCGACAGATTACTCAAAGATGTGAATAAAACAGATCTGCTGATTATTCCACCTACATTTGGCGATACGACTAAAGGCATAGCAGACAATGCAGAAGCCATCCCGTATTTTAAAAAGTTATACGCTCAAGGTTCAAGCCTGGCCAGCTTATGTATTGGCGCTTTTCTTTTAGCGGAAACTGGCTTACTCAACGGCAAAAAATGCTCTACACATTGGGCTTACATCAATGAGTTTAAAAAAAGATACCCTGAAGTAGATGTAGAAGAGGGCGCTATACTAACCGAATTTGGTGATATCTACAGTAGCGGCGGTGCAAATAGTTTGTGGAACTTAATCTTATACCTGGTAGAAAAGTTTGCAGACAGAGAAACCGCAGTAATGGTTTCAAAATACTTTGCACTGGATATCGGAAGAGACAGCCAATCCCAGTTCGCCATATTTAAAGGGCAAAGAAATCATGGTGATGGTGACATTCAAAAAGTACAGGACTATATTGAAAAACATTATTCTACTAAAATTTCCATTGAAACTTTAGCCATGTTAATTCATTCAGGCCGTAGGACCTTTGAAAGAAGATTTAAAGAAGCCACTCACAATACTTCAATTGAGTATATCCAAAGGGTACGGGTAGAAGCAGCCAAAACTTATTTTGAAGGTTCCAGGAAAAATGTTTCTGAAATCATGCTGGATGTAGGGTATACAGACACCAAAGCATTTAGAGACATCTTTAAAAAGTTTACCGGATTAAGCCCCATTGAATACAGAAACAAGTTTGCAAGGTTTTAAAAACCAAGATGCTGATCTAATGGTTTAATCGCCAGTTTGGGCTGTAGAAAAGCAACAGAGGCTCAACCTTGATGGAACGAAAAAGTAACTCGTGTCCGGATTTATTGGAATAAGCAGATAATAAGTTGCAGGTAATTAGGCCGTAAGTTGGACCTTTACTACCCCTTTCGCTATCCTTTATTACTCATTTCCTTGACCCCGCATTGTCGTTCGACAAAGAAAGGACAACGAAACCCCAACTAAGGGGATAACGAAACTTCAACTTACCTTCAACTTACCCCCAACATTCCTTATACTTACATTTATAACAACATACATAATCTCTTGTGCATCTATAGTTTTTATAATTCAGTAATGTATCGTTCAAGTTTTTGCGGGTCGTGATTTGGGTTTTTACTAACGGGGGATGTTTTAAGGCGTAGAGTTCTGTCTTAAAACTCTATTGCTTTATGATACTAGCAAACTCTTTAGAGAAATCGGCCCTTTTAATATCAAGATAACCATTGGCACCTTCTTTATACTTGTCTTCAATAACAACCCTTAACTCCGCAGCAACATTATCATCCTGATAAGCGTATACGTTCAAGAACTTTGAGGTTTGAAAGCTTGCGTTCTTATATTGACTCTTAAAAAAGTCTTCAACTTTTTGCTGGTCGGCAAAAGACTTAATCCTGAAAGCAAAACCTACCAATTTACCTCTCCAGGAAAGCAATTCTATATGACCCGGAATCACTCCTGCAAATAGAAATTTACCGTCATTGTCGATACCATAAGATACCATGTCCTGCCTGCCACTTAATTTTCCTTCGTGGATATTGCGTATATCTTTGACCACGGCTTTAATATCTTCATTGAATTTGATCTTTGCTAAATCCATTTTATGCTGGGCCAGGCATCCAAGTTGCCAAAATGTTGCAGTGGCAAAAAGCATTGCTGTTAAAACTTTATTTAATTTCATATTGGAATGATTAAGAATAAAACGGAGGAAACTGGTTTTTTATTTTACAGTTAAAATAGAAAGCAGGGCAGTGCGTTATTATGGTATGAAAAACAACTGGCTGAAATTAATGATGTTAAACTTTCTTGTTGGCCTTTCCGTTACATTCGTAGAGGTGTCTAACGCCTCTGCAATACCCAAGATTGATTTCAATACTGATTACCAAACAGACACCACAAGGAAGCGATTGGTTGTGGAATATTACCCTAATGGAAAAGTCAGGCTAAAAGGCTACCACGGTTTTTATGCAAACAAGGAAATATCAACCGACTATTATCTGGGGACTTGGTACTTCTACAATCAAAATGGAACACTTAACCACTCGATCTATTATCATAACGACCTGCCAAGCAAGGCTTTCATCATTAAAAAGGAATATTATCCCAATGGGAAGCTAAAATCGATTAAAAAATACAACAATTACGACCTATACCAGTCAGAAAAGAAAAAATTGGGGAAATGGCAGTATTTTGATAAAAATGGGAAACTTGTAAAAAAGGTGGAACATTAGATTAGCACTCTAGTGTGGGAGTTTCAAAGAAAGTGTTCATCCAGTACGCACTAAAGTGACGTTTTATTTCAAGACAAACTGATCCTGCTATTTCAGTATAAAGTGGCCGTTTGGAGTTTTAGAAGCCGATTTTTGTGCTAGATTATAAAATGTAGTTTGTTGAAATAAGCCATTTATAAGCCGTCTAAGTGACAATTGTAGGTAACAATGTCGAGTATGGTTGAGTATCTTTAGACGCTTCAATAGAATTACTACTGTTGAACCTTACACAAACGTTCAATAGAAGTACTTCAGCCCCGCTTTTGGCAATACCTTGTTACCAGCAATATTTTTTATTTTCTTTCAATTTTTACTAAACCTTGTCTTGTTGCTAAATATAAAATTCCCTTTCCATCCATCGTCATAGTAGAAATATAAGAAGTTGGAATTTCAGAATTTTCATTATGATAATTTTCCCAACCATTTTTAAGGTCATATCTTACTAAACCTGCCCTATCTGTTGAAATCCAAAGAACTTTTTCGTTTTTATCATACACAACACAATTTGTATGATTGAAAGGTATTCCTGAATTTTCAGTAGTAAACTGTTTGAAAGTTCCGTCAGAATATCTAATGGCAATACCTTCATCATTATTCACTTTTCCTTTTTCCTTTCTTTCAAATTCATAAAGTGAAAAATAAAGATTACCATTTTCATCTTCGTCCATAGAAGTAATACATTTTCCTTTCAAAATGGTATTTGTATTTTCAAAGTTTGTTACTTGATTATTTTCGTCAATCATAGCTGTACCGCTAAAAGTCCCAATCCAAATTCTGTTTTTTGAGTCTCTCTTTGCAAATGTCACTCTATTTGATGGCAGGGCTTTTAGTTTGCTTTTATTTATATTTGTCCACTTTCCGTCCTTGTAAATTGTCAATCCTTCGTCTGAGCAGAAAAATACTTCTCCTGTCTTTTGATTATTAACAATTTCATACGCTCCATCTATTCCTATTTCCGTTGAGTCACATTTTGTCCATTTAATATTGTCAAAACTGTAGATGTTTTTAGTTCCATAAACCCACTTGACATTAGAATTGTCTGTGGCTAATGCGTAATAAGAGAAGAATCTTCCCTTGTCTGTAATATTCTGTTCTGCGTTTTTAAATTCTTTCCCGTCAAAAGTCACCAGTCCTTCATCAACGGTCAACCAAATAAGACCGTTTTTATCTATAGTGATATTGTCATTCATATTGTTTGGAAGATTTGAATTATTCGAATTCCAAACCGTTATTTTATAATTTTTTAAACTTTCGTTTTTGTACTCGTATATTTTATTGTAAATCTCGGGACTGTTCGGTTTATCAAATGATTTATTAAAAGCCTTCATATCAACCCGCTCTATTTTCCCCGAAATTTTGTTGTCACTTACGGCAAAAATTAAATTGATAGATGCCTTTTCTTCAGTCTTTCCGCTTGTTATTGCTGATGTCCATTTCTTTAACTTATTAAGTTCTTCAATAATTTTCAAGGAAATGGGATTGTTAGATTGGTCAGTATGGCTCAATACACAAGCTCGACCTTTTGCGTCAACGAGAACTTGAAATTTTACAGCTCCTTTTATTCCTTGTAAGTTTAATTCCTTGTTTAGTTTGTCCTGTAGTTTTGCAAACTCATTTTCGTCATATCCTGCTTTTGTATCTCCACAGTCAAGGCAAAACCTCTCAGTTTTACAATTTTCGAGTTTTACGGGGAATAAGTTTTGTGCATTTGCTTGAAGCGTCAAACTTACAAAAAGGATAAAAAGCGTTTTTCTCATTTATTCTGTTATTTATTGGATATTCTGGAGATGCGCCCCCCGTACTGGTGATGTTGCCCCCCGAGGTTTTGGTTCAGCGAAGCTGACCGCCTGACAATTTTACCTCTTTTTTCTTAGACTTTCAGCTTTTAGTTCAATTCCGTACGAAGTGTGCACCATACGGTCCAGGATTGCATCAGCAATAGTTTCCTCTCCAATGACGTCATACCAGTTGGCCACTGGCAGCTGGCTGGCAATAATGGTTGCCGCACTTGCATGCGTGTCTTCGATGATTTCCATAAAGTCCATTCGTTGCTGCTGTTCAAGATGAGTTAGCCCGAAATCATCAAAGATGAGCAGTTCCGCTTTGGAAAGCTTCTTAAAGAACTTGTATATGGTACCATCAATCCTGCTCATCTTTGTTTTTAGCAGCAGTTTTTGCAGGTGGCGGTGGTGTGAACTCAGATGCTCTTTATCTGTGTTATAGCCTGCCATTACATAACTTCTGATGTGCACAGCAACTTGCTTTCCACGGGCATAGATATACACCATCGAGCGGGTATAAATAACTTTTACCTTTATGCCAACGTAGGCAAAAGGAACACTATAATAATGCTTGTCTTTACCCAGATAGATGTGGTTATTGGCGACCGTTGGTTCACTGTAATACTTTACTTCAAAGCCAGTTTGTGGAAGGGCAGCCAGCAGGGTCTTTTCTGCAGCAAGGAAACGTTCTTCCCTGCACCAGGGCTTTCGGTGCATCCGGGTTTGATTACGCTGGCTAACTTTATTAAATACGACTTCACCGTATTCTTGCTGATGCCCAGGTTACGGGCCATACTTAATGGAATTGCCTCGTTTGTGAAGGCGTAATAATTGTTTGATATGATTCATTGCTTTTGCTTTTCAAGCCATCAGCATTCTGTTTAGGTGAAGTAATATTCACCTAATAAACCAAACTTAAGAAGGGGGTCAACATGCTCCGGTACGACCAGTTTCTTAAAGCTAAGGAGGGCAGCATCCGCCGGAATGACAGGGTTTACTTAATTTAAGAACCCATTAAATCCTCTGTTTTATACCTCATCGGGTGGGGTCAACATCGTCCAGAATATCCAACTCTCTTCCCCAGTGATGGGTGGATTTACCTCCAAATGTCATCGCGTTTTGTGGCTGATTTGAAGCGGTTGGCCGATTTGAAAAGAAAAATGTTAGAAATGGATGAGCTTGGAAAACTTTTAAAATCGCAACTATTTTAGTCCACGAAAATGATTGTGCAGCACCAAAATTTTATCACTACTATGGAGGTATAAACTTCCATAGTAGTGATAAATGATATATACGTCGATAAATCTTCTCAAACTGATTTTAGTTGGTCATATTAGTTATTTAGATGATTTATTGAAGCACTGCATAGCTATTATTTCCAATCCATTAATATCCTTGTATTCTGATAACATTTTTTGATACCTTATTTGTTGTGCAGGATTATCGTATATCTGGAAAATAGCATAGATTCCGTTATCACCGTTTGCTCTTAAATATTGAGTCAGCTTGTGCTTATACTCTTTACGTTTTCCTGGTTTCTGGATTTCGTCATTGTGCATTAGCTTTAATTCTACCATTACTGGACCGAAAAGACCGTAACTAATGAGATAATCATATTTCTTGCCATCCATGCTTTCTACTTCTCTATGGATATCTGTTTTTCGCAATCCATTTTCTAAGAGAGCTTTTCCCAGTGCAATTTTTAAAGTTTTCTGAATAATAGCCTCAGTAACGATTGACGATTGGCTTTGTGGATCATTTATTAGTTGATCAGATAGTCTGTAAAACCCATCATTTTCTATCAGAATTTTGATCTCGTTGTTAAATATTTTAAGGATAAGTTCCTTGAGTTCTTGAATACTTTGAATTGGCAGGTAGGTTTTTGATAAAATTTCATTCGCAGAGTGGACGGCTGTAGAAAAAGGCTCGTTCTTTTTTTGTTGCAGATATAATTCTTCCACCATTTTATCCAAAGTATTATTGAAGGAATAGGTTTGTTCAATAATAGGAAAACTACTGGCAATCTTTCTTAATTCTGCGATAAGTACTGAATTGATATTGGGCTGGAAGTAAGTGTAAACTATGGACTGCAAATATGTACTGTACCTAAAAAAAGGTTTTGTGTCCCTGATTTGAAATGAAAAATTGAGTAGATCAAGCATTTTTGTTTTTATAGATTGCTCAGATAAACCATAAAAACATTTTGGAAATTCTGGTCTATCCAATTCCTGCTCAAAATAGCTGACACTTCTTGCTCCATTGTATTTAATATCTGTGTCGAAAGGTGTACGGCGATTTTTGAGCTCTTCGAATCTCCAAGAAATGGCAGCTGGATCTTTAAATTTTGAAACCAAGTAGCTGTTAGCAATGTCTTTCAGTTCATCATGTACAGAGGTTTTAAAAATTCTTGTGAGTGAATTTAAATCCGATTTATTTTCAGCTAATTCACCAAAGGCCTTTACAATCTCTTGTTTTTCAAACAACTTAACCTTACTATTTTTAAGTAATTTTAATAATATTGGTTTCAAAGTATGTATATTCAACCTATAAGCGATTTCAGCGAATGATCTTCCGCTTAGAGCTAACATATCATCTTTTCTTTCGATACAGAACGTATAGATCGTCTTTAAATCGGTTTCCGAAAGCCCCCCGATAATTTCGACAATATTTTCAACAAGGTCTAGTCTTTTATGTTCAAAAATATCAAGACGTGGAATGGTTTTAATAAATTTCACCCGATATTTTTGAAGAATTTCCCTGCTTTCTAATAGATAAGCAGTTTTGAAATACAGTTCAATATGAAACCAGACATCATGATTATGAGAAAAACTTGTTTGATTACCCTTAACTTCGTTTATTTCTATTCTGAAGACATCCGGATCATAGTTGTGTAAAACAATGTCTATTATGTCTAGTAAATAGGCTTTGTCAGAATCTTCCAATTCAGCATAAATCTCGTCAAATTTCTCTATGAACTTAGGAAACAAAGCAGGATTAAAGTACTTCTTGTCCTCTAAGTAGTAATCCCTAATCTCTTCAATCGCAGTTTTAGTTACCGGCTTCTCTTCCTGAGGTTTTGTTTTGCTCCAAGGTAACAAATATTTGCGATTAATATACAGGTAAACCTCGTGATCCTTAATTGGTTCAAGTTTATGCTTAATTTTATAAATTACGCGGTCAAGTCTCCATGCGTTATCACTGCTTAAAATAAATTTTTCGATCGTTTTGAATGTTTTCAGGTCTAAGTCTAAAGCTATAATCTCAATAATTACATCGATAGATTGTAAAAATGTTGGAAAGGACATCATTTTCTTCAGGAAGCCCTGCTGATGCTTTAAGCAATACTTAAATGATAACTCAGTGATGCTGGACATTTGATGAATATATTGCCTATGTTGAAATACGTTGCAAATAAATTGGTAAACTGTATTATTTAACTCTTTTGAATTAAGTATTTCTATTTGCTCAAATAAACTGTAAAAACCTACTCCAAATCTAAAGCGATCACTATCTAATATAGATAACGATCCGTTTAACGAATTAAAAAAATCAGTAATTCTATCTTTATCTGTAATCCTATTAATCAAAGTATCAATATTATCAACTCGTCTTCCAGAGGTCAGACACCGTGTAATAAGTTTACTAGTTTCCAAATCATTTGGTACTAGTTGACTTAAGGCATAGAATAAATTGTTTAGAATATAATCAGGCTTTTGCTCAAACACTGGGATTAATTCTAATACTGCTTCAGTGTCATTTAATGCAACCAAAGTGCGAAAAATGGTGCTTTGCATTGAGTAAAATTCATCTTTTTGAACCAAGTTGACTAAGTAACTCACCCAATTAGATTTATCATTCATACTTAATCTATTTTGTTCTGCAAGGGCTTCAATAAGTAAAATCTGGTTACTTTGTATGTGTGTCACCGAATCTTTTAGCTGGTCGATTCCATAATATGGGATTAAAATTTCTGAACGACTTTTAGTAAAATAATTTGCAAGTTGAAAATAGGTATGGAAAATGATCTTTCCCCTTGAATAATAGTAATTACCTACTACATCAAAAAAAAGATTTTTAAAGTTGTCATCGAAATTGGTTGCAGGAATATTCAACAGCAATTCGACTAATTTCTCATCTATATTCCCATTTTTATTTACTTCAATAAAACTTAGGAGTGGTTTAGAGAACTCAGGTTGTATTTCCACCGCAAATGTTAATACATCAATCCAGTTGTTTTTTAAAACTTGAAGATTGTTATCTACCATGAGATCATAGACAGTTTGGAATCGATAGCCCATGCGACTAAGTTCTTTTGCAGCCATATACTCTTGAAATTCAGTATGTTCAAATTGGAGCATATCATCTGTTTTTTTCATCACCCTGCACAATAAATCTTCCAAGTCTACACTATTAAGAAAGATCAAACTAATATTTGAGTCCGTCTGATCCAAGAAGGTGACAAAATCTTCCATGTGAATTTGATTTAACCCATGAATTTCCATAACCAAAGCCAATCGTTCAAGTACTCTCTTAGTTAGATACTTTGAATTCTTATTATCACTCGTATCATGCTCCAGCTTATAGTATATTACTTTTTCAAAAAGGTCAGATTTACTTAGTTTTATGATATTTTCAGGTGCTATTTTATCTTTCAGAATATAGTCAGAAAACTCATTAAGATAGCGGGGCGTACGTAGTATGGATTTAGGGGAATTGCCTTTTGAGTTTTCAATAATCTGATTTATTTGTTCAGCAGAATACTGAAGTTCTTCTAATTTATCTATTAAAAAAGATCTCACTTGGTACTCATCAAAGGGCAACAATTTTATAAATTGGAATTGCGTCGCTTTAAGTAAGTGCTGAATCATGTTGATGTAATGAAGACGATTACTAACAATCAGTTTAACATTGTTGTCTTCACAAAGTTTAAGTAATTCAATAAAAGTGGGCACTACATCTTTACTTTCATCTAAGGCATCAAATATTAAATATTCAGTATCAGAATCCAAAACAATTTTATCCGACCCAAGTCCAATAGCGTATTTATAAAGAATGCCGTTGTCATTAAAATACGTAATTAATTGATTAATTAAAGTTGTTTTTCCATGACCTGGCTCAGCGACAATAAACAGTCGCTCAATGTTTAATAATTCAGACAACTCGACTAGGCTGGCTCTAGGATAGTAGCCAGATTGACGAGATTTTCCATTGTTTAAGTTTTCAACTCCTTCGTACCATTCTGTGTATTGTCTAATAAATTTTGCTTTTATCATTTGCTAGCGGTTAATTAGAGTTGCAAATTAAAGATTAAATCAAGTACTTCAACATAAGTGTCAGCTCCATATACATTTTTATATAAAATGCTCTCCATATAGGAATTTCTTTAAATAGTTACTATATTGACTAAATGAATATTAAAGAATTAGCGGCCTCATTTTTACACGTTAAAGAAAGCCGGGACGAAGAAAAAAGGGTTATTGATTACGTCCTCAAGAGAGAGTTGACGGAATTACAAAAGGAAGCTTCAACTCCTCAACAAAAACTGAGCATATTAGCTAAGAAAGATGAAATTGAAGCAGCTAAACACTTCCTTGAGCTACGAGAAATAGAATTTAAAGAGATTTCTGATGAACTTTTAGATGAACTCAAAAGAGCGGAGATTAGAGAAGGTGAACGATTAGATGTTCATGTTAAAGAACAGATTTTCTTTTCTGTCTGGTATGATGAAAATGATGTGGTTTATACCGCAGGAACATTTCACAAGATTTCGTAAGATTAATTTTCAGGGTTAGACATATTCAAGTTATAATTAAAGTCCGTTATTGACGATAAGATCAACATTCACCCGCCTGCACCTTTAGAAAATATATTTAATGTAATGAATCCAAATAATGATGAAATACTAAATGCGGTTCAAGCTTCAGGATATCTTTTTGAACAGGAAATCGCCACCATTTTCGAGAAAAATGATTATTTTGTAAAAACTAATGTGGCTTTTAAAGATATAGACGAAGAAAAATCCAGAGAAATCGATGTGATGGCGTACAAACGCATACATTATGATGATGAAAATAAGATTTCTGTTGGAATAAGAGTATTAGCAGAGTGCAAAAACAATACTAATCCGTTTGTCTTCATTTGTCGTGATAAAAACAGCTACGATAACAACTATACTCCACCAAACTTTGTCTTTCCGCAAGTGGAATATCGAATTCCAATTGAAGGTAAAGCCAATTATTTCTCAGTCGTAAAGGCTTTCAACTATTACAATTTAAATATCCACTTTCCATTTCATAAGAAAAATACTAAAGCCGTACAGTTTTGTAAGATCGTTCGCAAGGGAAAGGACTGGCTTGCAATGCATGAAGGTATTTATGATGGCTTGATTATTCCAATTGTAAAAAGTCTCGAACACTGGAAAACGCATGACTCGCATAAAACAGAATGGAAGAGCTATACTATCTACTTTCCATTGATAGTATTAAATTCTGAGATTTATTCTATAGATTCAAAGCAGTCTCCCATAAAAATTGATAAGGTTAGTAATGTTTCATTCATTAGAGAAATCCACTCCAAAACGTTAAAGGATACATATTTAGTTGACTTTGTTAATAAGCAAGGCCTAGAAATTTTTATAAAAGATCACATCACGAATTTTGTAGGAGAATTTATAAAGGCTATCAAGTGATCTATAAACTACCTTTCTTAAATAATATGCCAGAAGCAGAGTTTGAAGGCTCTCTTTATAAGTATATAAATATGGATGATACTTTTAATTCGGAAAATAATTGTAAGTTGAAATCTATAGATGATCAAATCGTAGTCTTTAAAAGGGGAAGAAAAATAGTTACTATCGACAAGGATGATCAGTATATAACTTTTGATTTTGATAAGGAAGTAGACCATTTTGAGATATATCAACAAATAAAAGAAATGGTTCAAGAGTTCATTATAGATACTTATAAACCTGCCAATCTTAAATAATCTTTAAAAAACGTTTTATGATTTCTATGGTTAATCCAAATGAAAATCAATTAAATTCTGGTGTTTATCTTAGATCACCTCGTTAAATGGCGGGATATATATATCATTAATTCTAATTAGTTTTGAATTATGAATTGGATCACCCGAGAAAGACCGAAGATTGACCGGATTGCCTGTCCCTGGCTGATCAGGAATTTCATTGATCCACAGGCGCAGTTTTTTTATGTTCCTTTTGATACCGTGATCGAAAAAGCAGAAGAACTGGATGCAACTCCATTTGACGTTTTAGGCGTTGAACTAACCCATAAAAATGGCTTCTGTACTTTTGATGCTTTGATGGAGAAATACAAGCTTGATGATCCGGCTTTGCAGATCATGGCTCCCATTATAAGGGGTGCGGATACCGATCAGCATGGCCTCGCCAGTCAGGCTTCAGGCCTATGGGCAATTGCAGCTGGAATGGCTTATAATATTAAAGATGATCAGGAGCTGCTCAAAGCTGGTATGGTGATCTATGACGCGTTGTATACCTGGGCAAAGCATCTCCAGAATGTCAGGCATACCGAAAGTCCGGTTGAGCAGTTACTGGTCGATGTCTACCAGAAATACCTTAAAAAAGGTAATGGGGCTAAGATCCCCGTCTGGGCAAAAGAACTGAAGACAATTATACAGGATCAGATCGATACGAACCTGGCACTGAGCCTTACCGGAATCTCCACAGAACTGAATATTAACCCTGCATACGTGTCGAGGGAATTTTCCAAATACTTCGACAATCTTTCCTTTGGTGAATACATCCGGAAACTGCGTATTGAAAAGGCAATCACCTTTATGGAGACCTCGGAATACGCTTTATCTGAAATCGCCTACCTGACCGGGTTTTCTGACCAGAGCCATTTTACACGAATCTTTAAGCTGGAAACCGGACTTACCCCCTCTGAATTTAAAAAAAACAGGAACAAAAAGTAAGTTATGTACCAATAGTAAATCCTGTTCTATTTTGGCTTGCCGGAATGATGTAGCATTGTGCCATGCAAACTCAAGTACATAAAATTCTTACAGGAGTGGTACTGCTGGCCATTACCACAGTTATCAGCACCTTTGCTCAAACGACCCAGACTTATCCAAAGCTGGCAGGCTACGTAGGTATCGCCCATCCTATAGTTACCTTCAGCTCTGATGGGACTCACACTAACTTTAAGGACAGTTACACCATAGGTATGCCGATCGGCATCAACATCTGGAAAAGCGCTAGGATAGGTTTCTCTAGTGAGATCGTGCCTACCATCAAAGCAACCAACAGCAGTAGCAAGGTGAGTAATGTATTGTTCCATCCCGGAATTTTAGTTGCCCTGGGCAGTGGCTTTACTTTTGCCGGACGGGCGGCCTTCGAAACATCAGGTCGCTATGGGCTAACTCCGGTCATCAACAAGATAGTTAAAAAGAATAAAGGATGCAGTTATTTTGTAGCAATCCCGCTGCCTGCAAGGTTTGGCAATGACCAGCCGTCCTCATTCGGCATTGGCTTTCAGTTTGGCATCGCTTTTTAATCATGGGAAAGCAGCAGGCAAGCTACAAACTGACCGATCTGGTCCTCTATTTCCTGAAACTGGGAACCTGGGGCTTTGGCGGCCCTGTTGCGTTGGTCGGATATATGAACCGTGATCTGGTTGAAGATAAAGGATGGTTAACCGAAGAAGAGTATAAAGAAGGCCTGGCACTTGCCCAACTGGCACCAGGGCCGCTCGCCGCTCAGCTGGGCATCTACATCGGCTTTGTCCATTACCGCTTTTTGGGCGCGACACTTGTCGGGCTTGCTTTTGTATTGCCCTCATTTGTGATGGTTGTCCTATTGGGAATGGCCTATAAACTTTATAGTGGCTTGTCATGGATGCTGGCCGTGTTTTATGGGGTAAGTGCCTCAGTGATCGGTATTATTGCCATTAGCGCTTACAAACTGACCATTAAGTCAGTAAGCGACCTTAGTATTAGCTCCATGAAATCCAAGTGGTTGCTCTGGTTATTTTACCTGTTAGGTGTAGTGGTTACGGTAATTACCCAGAAAGAAGACATCCTTCTTTTTGCGGGATGCGGCATTCTTTATATGCTGGTAAAAGCGCCGCCCAAATGGATCAGGAAACCTACCGTCTTGCCTGCACTGATCTTGACCGGAACTGGGTTTTGGCAATATGAAGGAAAGACTTTGCAGGAACTCGGCTGGTTCTTTTTAAAAGCAGGTGCATTGGTATTTGGCAGTGGTCTTGCCATAGTGCCTTTTCTGCATAGCGGTGCTGTAGATCAATATCACTGGCTGAATGAGCAGGAGTTTGTCGATGCAGTGGCGGTAGCCATGATTACGCCTGGGCCAGTTGTCGTCACTGTTGCCTTTATAGGTTACCTGGTAGCAGGCTTTCCGGGGGCGTGTGTGGCCGCCTTCGCTACTTTCCTGCCTTGCTATCTGTTTACAGTGGCTTTAGCTCCCTCATTTAAAAAGATCGCAAAGAATGCAAGCATCAAAGAATTTGTAAACGGCATCACAGCCGTCGTCGTTGGCGCTCTGGTCGGTGCCGTAATAATTATTGCCAGCAGGGCAATTGTCGATATCCCGACAACCGTCATAGCATTGGGAGCAGGAGTTGCGCTGATCTATAGTAAAAAAATCAAGGAGCCACAGATCATATTGCTGGCCGCTATAATCGGTTTAATGATCAAGGGCTTATAACTAGTGGGCTTGCTCTCCGTTATTGAAAGATGTAAAGCAAAAAATATTACAGTTGGACCGCTGCCGTTATTTTATAAAGGCTCTTCCACGGACGTAGTAATGATATACCTTTCGTCTTTTGGTCGATAGAGCCTGTCTTCCTTGATACAGCTGAACAGTCGCTGGATCAGCTTATTTCTCACCGCATTGACAACGCTCATTTTATTTTTGCCTTGCTCAGTCTTTCGCTCAAAATACCGCTTCATGTCGCCACTGATCAGTGAAGCCATAGCGGCCATGTGCAAAAGCATCTTAACCTGTTTATTGGCCTTATGGGACACTCTTGCCCGGCTTTCCGGAATTGTGTTCAAAAGGGACTATGCCGGCATAACAGGCAAATTTCTTTGCAGTTCGTATGTTCTTAAATTCGTTGGTCGCTATGATGATTTCAACGGCTGTAACTGTTCCTATTCCACTTACAGATGTGGATATTTGGAATAGGCGTTTCAACGTTGGGTCGGCTTTAATGATTTCCAAAATATGTTTTTCTACAGTTTCCAGGTCTTGCGAGACATGCTTTAAAGTGTTTTTGCAGATATTCTCTACTGTTCTGCCACCATCTTTATCAAACAATTTCAATTCTTTTACAGGTATGGAAAGGGATTTCTTGGTGCGTACCAATCTGCTCCGTAATGAAGTTAGATGCTTTAAGGTTTTGATGACTGCTCTTGGTGGCTCCCAAAGTCTGATTGATTCACGTTCTTTATAGGCATAAATCGCAATTCGTTCGGCATCCACTTGGTCATTTTTTCCCCTTGTCAAACCAACACATAGCTTTAAGTGAGCAGGATGTTCTAAGCAAATGGAAACCTTTTTCCCCTGTAGAAAGGAAAGCAGATGCTCATTATAAATGCCGGTGTGTTCCATACAAAACACCGAGTTTTCTGAATTGAAATCAGGAATTTGTTTGTTTAATAATTTCCAAAACCCGCTTAGAGCTTTTGGCTTGTTTTCAATTTCAAGGCTATATCGTTTTTCCTTTCCTTCTAAAATACACACATCTAGTGTTGCCTTTGAGACATCAATACCGATAAAATACTTCCAGTTCATAGTTTATAATTTGGGTTACCGTTAACGTATTTAAACACACTCAATACCTTACTAATGAGCCTTTACACTCGAATTTCTATTTGAAGCTTGTTTAAACATCAGACAGGAGCCTAAATCATGAATTAGATCTTTAATCTTGCCCGCAAGTTAGTTCGCTCCTGACTGTGTTAACTTTTTCAGACAAACGTCTGTAATATTTCTTTATAGTCTATAAAAGCAAAGAGGCATAAATCATGAGTTAGATCTTTAATCTTGCCCGTAGGATAAGTCGCCTCTTTACTCTCATACTGTCTTAATCAGCACTTAAAAAATTCTTATTTTTGCACTTAGCAAAATCTTATACAAACCTAAAGGCCCGTTAGGGCCGCCCGAGATTTTAGCCGATGCCACAGGTATGACAAATGGCGGGCAATCTGTTTACCAATGTGTGCAGTTTTCTCCGCACTTATTGGTAAACTCACCTTATCAGCATTTACAGGTCAAACAGCAGTCTTACCGCCAGCGCAAATTTTGGCGGGCAGTCTTCTGTTTCAACATATTGCATCAAGCTATGCAAGGTAAAAAGACATACCCTGTTTTTAAACAAACGCTTGGCAAACAGCTTCCCGCAATGATTAAAGCTGTCCCCGTATCTCCTGAGACAATCAAACGTACGGTCAGCCAGAACAGTCCAGTAACCATGCTGGATGACATTGTTGCCCCAGCCCCTTGCGATCTCTTCGCTGTCGTCAATGGTCTCAACCGCACAGTTTTTCAGGTAGCCGATGTATTTAGGGATTTTCTCAGGGAATAAACTGTGAAGGATTTTGATTTTATCTTTTAAACTTAGACGGTATATCGGTTTCATGATCATTAAGAATTAACGGGTAGATTTCTAACCGGGATTTTACATTAAAAAGTTAACAGTAGTTTGGAAAAAACATGGTACGGCCAGTTTAAACCTTTGGTTATAGCATCCTGTTTCTGCGTACTTAGACAGTTGATTGACTGTGATGGTAGCATAATCCAGGAAAAACAGGTGGCTTGCAAAAGCTTCAGAACTGGATTCCAGTTTAGGGCGTTTGCTTTCCAAAAGCTGGACGATATACCCAGAGGTGACCCGCCACCTTTCAAAGTGCATTAACCTGGAATTCCACAACTTCTCATAACCTTCCTGCCGTTCATGTAAATGCGTACAGAATTGTTGCAAGTGGTTTAAAAACTCCGGTATCTCATTGGGAAAAAGCAGATGCAACAGTTTGGCCTTTTCCTTGGTATTGAGTTTTAACAATGGTTTCATGATGATCAGTTTAAGGGGATTGTTCCCCCGTTAAAAAATAAATGAATTCAGGACAGCGCCATCGTTTTGGCGAAATCAGTACAGAGGTCAAAGGCTTTTTGGCCTCTTTGTAAGCCTGTGCCGTACATGATGGATTTAAACTTGCTCTCTTCATCCCTATAATTGCGCACGTTTTGAAAATATCCGGTAACGCTGTTATAAGCACCAAACAAAGTTCCTTTTGTAGTTTCCTCCTGTTGTGTCGGGCTGCTCATAGCATATTCAAACACATTTTCAACCGTATTTTTGTAGACCGTGGAAAGCGCTTCAAATTCACCATTGCGTAAGGATTCTACCGTTTCTTTATTTGGATATTGAGGAATTTTTTAAAATACCCAAAATGTCCCAGAATGCTAACAGGCAATGCTTCAAAAGGACGAACAACTTACAGGGTGTATTATCATTGCAGATCCAAATGCGGTGCAAGGTTTAGGACAGAAGAAGTCAATGCCGCCTTCCTAGTCGAACTGATGCAGTTTATCCCTAGAAACGGTTATTCTGAAATATTCGTTCAGACGATTACCGATGCTTACAACAATCAGACGAGAGAGCTGAGAGATGACCGGAAGGAGATGACCGGAAGTAATTGATCACGAAAATCAACCAGCAGACTAAAAGAATGGAAAATGCCAGGGAGCTGATGTTAAACGATGACATTACATCTGCTGATTACAGGATTGTGAAGGAGCAATGTAATGAGAAGATCACCCGACTGGAAGCGCAATTAAATCAGATGACGGCTCAAAATGCGGCAATTCTGGACATCAAGCCAATTGCACAACAGGCTATTGAGAACCTACAGGAATTGGACAAATTATTCGAAACTTCCAGTGTAGAGGGTAGAAGGTACCTAGTAGGGATGTTATATCCTGAAAAATTGACTTATTCTGAGGGGGCATGTCGAACCACAAAAATGAATGAGGCTGCCGAGTTGATCTACCTGAAAAACAAAGAGTTACAAGTAAAAAAAATGGGACAAAAGACCTTTAAAAATCTCTTGTCCCATCAGGGGTGGAATATGGGGCTCGAACCCACGACCCTCGGTACCACAAACCGATGCTCTAACCAACTGAGCTAAAACCACCATGTTTTTTTCAGTTCACAAAAGTACGATTTAAAATATGCTATCCAAAAAAAAACTAGATTAAATTTATGATTTCTGATAAATATTTAAAGTTCAATAGTTTAAAATTTATCAACTTAAAACTATTAGAGGAAAAAATCTGCTGTCAAAACCAAAGAATACCTGCTAGCCTTAAAATTGAGTATAGCGTAGCGGGACTTATAATCCAATTTACATAAATCGATAGCGTTTATGAACATAATAAAAAACTATCCGAGTAAACTTAAAATAGAACAAACGGAAACGATAGACAAAGCCATTTTAAAAGCAAAAAAACTTGTCCAACTTCACCAACAATTCAATAGTGATGCAATTATTGTTTACATAGTAATGAGCAATATAATGGGGTAAAAGTATGGGAGCATTACAATGCGTTGGCTTAGCTTGGGGAGACGGTGACTTATTTCATTGGAGCAACAATCACGATTATGGACACGATCAACATTTTAGTGTTTGGACAACTACAGAGCCAGGCTATTTTCTCCCTGAAGAAATTAAAGACGGAAATATGAACCCAAAAAACTTAGTATTTGGTTTTTCAATTCCAAGAAGTGCAGCCCCAAAAAATATTTATGATAGTATGCTAAAGGCTGCAAAATATTGCCAAAAGAAATTAAGCGGGCAAATCTTGGACAAAAACAGACAACTCCTTAATGAAGCAAAAGAAAAACAAAACTTAACTGACCTTATAGACCAAATGAAAAGCAAAGGAATAATTGTTGGCTCGGACAACGCTTTGAGAACTTTCTAATCTCTTAACAGGCTACGTCCGGCATGCGTATATACCATCAAGCAATCACGTTCGAATCACGTACAGATCAACGTCAAGGTTGAAACGCATTTAGGTTACTCAACCCTTAAGCAACCTCGAAATTGATTCAAACCAACCCTTAAGTTGGTATATACGCATGCCGGACGCATGTAAGAAACACAAGCCAAGCCTGGCTGAACCACTCATCAAGTAAGGCCAAATCACCCTCTTTATACACACCTCTTGCGATTCGGCCAGGAATACATTTGTTTAAGCCTGATCGAGGTCCCCAGAGGTAGCCGACACCTAGCCAAGTCCTACAATACCTCTATGTTAGTGCTTGTATTTATTACCCACGGTAGAACCACAATTGAACCGTGACTGAACCTGGTCATACAATCCAAAGAAATCTGATGAGAAGAAAATCCCAAAATCAGACCATCGGATTTAATTTTTATTTTCTTAAAAAAGATACGCTGACACTATATTAAGCAATAAGGGCTCCAGATGAAACAAACAATTTATATAAGTTAAACGTTTTTGGGCTAAGAGCAACTAAAGCCTGAATAAAATGAAATACAGATTTTTAATAATCGCGACTTTAATTTCTTTTGCTGCTTATGCACAAAAGAAACCGGTAAAGAAAAATATCCCGCCACCACCACCCCCTGTAAGGAGAATAGATGATCAGGATCCCGCTACAGATCCTAAAAACCCTTTTCCAGAAAATATCACTTTTAAATGGAAAATCCAGCCTGCCACACTAACAACTTTAACGCCAACAGATGTTTTCGAAAAAAGCTACACTTTTAATGGCCGAGGTAGAAATGTGAGGATAAGTACGGTTTATCCGAAGGATAGTTTTGAATATAAAAAGCCAAACGCAGACGAAATTGAAATGGCTCAAACCTTAGTTATACGATACAAGGATTATAAAAATGTAACCATTGCAGGTAATATCATTAAGATTGTAAGTGATGATGGCAAAGAGGAGATAAAACTACAGCTCAGCAAAAAAGGCAGTCAATTAACACAGATAAAAGAATTGAGTACAAATAAAGTATTCATGGTAACTGATAGCTACGCGGGCGAACCTACCATAGGACTATAACTTATGAAAAAGCCACATTTAATCTTCATCAAGACCGCTAAATTTTTAGGCATAAGTATTTTGCTTTTTTCTTGTTCCGGTGCAAATCAACTTCATAAGTCAGAGAAAATAAAATCAATTTCAATTTCAACTTTTGGCGGTGAACGTGGATATTTCCAATCGCTTGTTATTACCCCCGACACGCTATATTATGAACTGGGTTCAAGTGTAGATACTGCTAACAATAAAAGCATCAAAAAAATTAATAGCCGATACAAATTTGAAGATATAATTTCTGAAAATCAGATAAATGGTTTTTCTACGATAACGAACGGTAAAAGCCTGCTGCCAGTGGATGGAACTGACACCGAAATAACAATTAAAACCGACAGTTCTGATTTTAAAGTAAGAAATGCAGAACATAGTAGGAAATGGCTGACTGTTCAAGCAAAAATGAACACAATCCTTGAAAAAGAATTTAAGTAAATACTTGCTGATGAAATCACTTATTTTTCCAGCTCTCCTTGTTTTAATGATTATGGCAGGTTCGTGTAAATCTCCACTATCAGATGGAAAAGTTGAGGATTTATCGGCCATTTGTGCAAAAATTAATGTTCAGCAAAACTTGTCTGACAGGAAAGATAATAGCGTAACTGTTTCGCTGTATGATGACGACGACTATACGATTGATAATAAAAATATAATCATCAAGGTAAACGGTATGGTGTTAGACACAGTTGGAACCCGAATTATGTATTACACAAAATCGATCATTTATTTCAAAGAAGATGTTCCTGTTAATAATGAATATAAGTTCGAAATTATTTTGACCGATAAAAAAACGCATGTATTAGGTAGCATAAAACCAATAGAAGAAAGTAACGAGAATACCATTTCTTTACCCGAAAAGGGCAATTTTGATCAGGATCTATTGATAAGTTGGCATAAGCTGAAAGAAATAAATGAGCTTTCAATTTCAAAAAGCATGTTACTAAAAACGTCCAATAAGTTAGAAACTAACTACGCATATGAGTCAACGATTGTAAAAATTGGTGCTGAGGGTAACTACAGCTTTCCTAAATCTTCTTTTATTAACTCAAAGGCTATACTTAATGGAATAGAGATGAAATTTACGGCGCAAAAATATGGTAAGATGAATAAACAACTTTTACCAAAGAGTGAAATCAAAATATCTGGACATATAGATAAGTATGTAGATTTTGATGAAGAAAAAAAGATGGCTAAGTAATTTCGATTAAATTGATAGGGGTATCTTGCTGCATCGATTTTGAAATTAAACTCCTTATTTAAAATTCCTGGCCGTAGGGACAGGTAATTCTTCATTTTCTCTGCTGCTAAGGCCCTTCAATAATTTGCTCATGTCAAAACAACGCTCTACAATAACATGAACTACCTTCCCCTCCCGCTGTAACTTACCCTCTACCATCAAGAGTTTTGCACCCAGAATTTCTTTACGGTACTGATCAAACAACTTTTTGAATACCACCAGGTTTGAAAATCCTGTTTCATCTTCAATAGTGATGAAACAAATTCCTGCGGCAGTACCCGGCCTTTGCCGTACCAGCACCAAACCAGCTACTTTTACCTTAGCACCGTTTTCAGCCTCACTGATTTCTTTGGTAGATAAAATCCGCAGCAGTTGCAGCTTTTCCCGGATAAAACTTACCGGATGGGCTTTTAAGGACAATGCCGTGGCAGCATAATCCTGCAGCACATGCTCCGAAGTCTTCATCAACGGCAGTTCTACCTGCGTTTCTAACACACTTTCCGAAGGCTGCCCCTCAAACAGTACCGTAGGACGGTCTTGCAAGGCAGCTATTTCCCATAAAGCCTGCCTCCTATCCAGCCCCATAGAACGAAAAGCGTCCGCATCAGCCAATCTTTCTAAGGCTGACTGAGATACACCTGCTTCGCTCAATGCCGTAATATTTTGATAAGGTGCATGCCTTGCTGATACCAGTACCTGCATATCACTTTCATTTAAACCTTTTGCTTGTCTAAATCCTAAACGAAGCGCAAAGAATGTCCCTGATTGCTCCTCCAGCAGGTTATCCCATTGAGAGTAGTTGACGTCAATTTCGCGTACCTCTACCTGATGCTTCTGCGCATCAATAATGATCTGTGCAGGCTGATAAAAGCCCATAGGCATGCTATTGAGCAAAGCCGCAGCAAATACATCTGGATAATAACATTTTAGCCAGCAGGAAACATATACCAAAAGTGCAAAACTGGCGGCATGGCTTTCCGGAAAACCATAACTTCCAAATCCTTCCAGCTGTTTAAAAATCCGTTCCGCAAATTCTAGCTCATACCCATTATTAATCATACCATCAATAAGCTTCTGCTTAAATTTAGTAACCAGGCCCTTGGCTTTAAAGGTGGCCATGCTGCGCCGCAGTTCATCTGCTTCTGCGGGCGAAAAGCCAGCTGCTACGATGGCAATTTTCATGGCTTGTTCCTGAAACAAAGGCACCCCAAGTGTCCGTTTCAGGATCTCCTCCAGTTTGGGAGGATACGTAACTGCTTCTTCCTCATTTCTTCTTCTCAGGTACGGATGTACCATATCTCCCTGTATGGGTCCGGGCCTTACAATAGCTACTTCAATAACCAGGTCATAAAATTTTCGTGGCTTTAACCTTGGCAGCATAGACTGCTGGGCACGGCTTTCAATCTGAAATACACCTAAAGTATCTGCTTCGCAGATCATGTCATAAACCTTTGGGTCTTCCGTTTTATTGATGTCTGCCATGTTTAAATCCAGGTGATAATGCTTTTTTACCAAATCAAATGCCTTGCGGATACACGTGAGCATTCCTAAAGCCAGGACATCAATTTTCAAAAAGCCTAAAGTATCTATATCATCCTTATTCCATTCAATATTGGTACGGTTTTCCATCCTTGCGTTAAGGATTGGACACAGGTCAGAAAGCTTACCCTGGGTAATCACAAAACCACCAGTATGTTGTCCCAGCTGCCTGGGAAAGCCAACCAACTGCTCAGTTAACTGCCATACTTTTTGCAAATGAGGCGCCGCTTTAAAACCATCTTCTTCAGCTTTCCAGGCAGCAGCAGATAGCTGGTTAACCGCATCAACAGATAAGCCCATAGCTCTCCCTACATCCCTTACCGCCCCTTTGTGGTGCAATTGAGTTACCGTAGCCACTATGGCAGCCCGGTCTCTACCGTATTTGGTATAAATATACTGCATCACCTCTTCCCTGCGTTCATGCTCAAAATCTACATCAATATCTGGTGGCTCATCACGCGCAGAAGAAATGAAGCGTTCAAAAAGCAGTTCAAATTTGGTAGGATCTACTGAAGTGATCCCCAGGCAGTAGCAGACCGTAGAGTTCGCTGCCGAGCCCCTGCCCTGGCACAGGATGTTCTTTTCTTTAGCAAAACGGACAATATCATAAACCGTTAAAAAGTAAGCCGCATAATTCATCTCTTCCATAAAGGAAAGCTCATACCGGATAGCAGCCGCAATTTTAACCGGAACCTTATGGTCAAATCTTTCTTTTGCGCCTTGCCAGGTCAGGAAAGTGAGTTCCTGCTGAGGAGTACGCCCTGCGCTGGTAAGCTCTTTAGGGTAAACATATTTTAAGCTGCTTAAAGAAAACTGGCAGGCTGCCGCTATTTTACCTGCATTTTCCAGGGCAGCGGGATATTGCACAAAAAGACGGTTCATCTCTTCTATTGACTTTAAATGGCGCTCTGCATTGGCATGAAGTTTAAAACCAGCAGTATGGATGGTACATTTTTCGCGTACACAGGTTAAAATATCCTGCAGTTCCCGCCTTGCGGGTTCATGGTAATGCACATCATTGGTAGCCACTATAGGTATATCAAGCGCTGCCGACAGTTGTGACAGCCTGAATATCTTTTTATGGTCCTCACCATCATAAGTCCGGGTAACAGCAATATAAAGATTGGCACCAAAAGCGGCCTTATAATCTTGTAAATGCTGCCTAAAATCAGGCTCAAAATTGAAACTCTCATCCAGCACAACTGGTGGGATGACAATAAATTTGATACCCGTTGAATGCGCAAATACATCTGCTTTATACAAATGACAATCGCCTTTCTCTGCCCTTAGGTTACCGATGGAGAGTAAGCCAGACAATCGGCTATAAGCAGCTGTATCTGTTGGGTAAGCCAGCAAACTTGGGCCATCAAGCAAATCTAGTCTGCAGCCCACAATAAGCCTTAAACTTGATTTTTTAGCAGCAGCATAGGCCCTTACTACGCCTGCAAGGGTATTACGGTCTGTAATGGCAATTTCCGAATAGCCAAAAGCAATAGCCTGGGCCACCAGTTCTTCTGGATGAGATGCCCCACGAAGAAAACTGAAATTGGAAGTAACCTGTAATTCTGTATAACCCATTTTTCTCTATGCAAAATAACCGTGAATAAACCAGTTCTGGGATTTATCGCCTGTATAATGCCCCAGCCTAAATAACCAGTAACGCTTGCCTTCTTCATCTTCTACGCTGTAATAATCCCTGTGGGCACCACTATCCAGCCACCATTCTCTTTCAATGCGCTCAGGCCCATCGGCCTTTTTAATATAGTGGACCTGACCTTTATAGCGAAACAGCATGGGCGGATAATCGGGCACCGGGGCAGCAACTTCAATCTGCTCCGGATTGGCCAGCAATTGCGTAGGCCGCAATTTATGCCGCTGCCAGCTTGAAGTCAGTTGCTCTAAAACAGAACCTGCCGGTTTGATAGAGTGCTCAGGCCAGTAATGTTCATCAGGAAGGTAACGCCTAACCACTTCAGCCCCAAGTTTTACAGTAAACCGATCCAGCAGCTCTGTAACTTGCTGGTTATTTAAACCGGGTTCATCAGACCAGAGTGCTTCCTGCGGAACAGAAAGGGCTTCTACTTTTGGAGCATCCAACAGGAAAAGCTCTATGCCTAATGCAGGTCGGATACTGGATATTTTGAGCTGAAACAATTTAAAAAGATGTTCAGCATGGTGTGAGGGGGCATTGGTACCAATGTTTACTTCAATTACTTTACCGTCTACCCTGTAACAAGTTAAAACCGCTGTCCGCAGCCCCTTCCCTTCTTCTTTTAAGCGAGAGCAAATCCCTTCTAAAAGTCTTCTGATGGCAATTTCAATTCCGGTTGCCGTGCGGATGGGCTCCATACTTGGCAGACGTTCCTGATAAGGCAAAGGAACCTGCAGTGGCACAAGCACCTCTGTTTCCCTTCCTAATGCTTGTGCAAGCCTTAAAATAAGCCCATCACCAAACCTGCGCCGCAATACTGATTTTGGCATGCCTATAAAACTACGTACCTGATGTAAACCCAGTTTGTGCAGGCGCTGCAAAGTAGCAGCTTCCAGTCGCAAGGCTGCTGGCGCCAAAGGCAGTAAAGCATTGGCTTGCTCGCCGCTTTCTATAATTGCGTTTAAGGTGCCAAAATGTGCAATGGCCCATGCGGCACCTATGGTATCGGCAATTGCAACGCGGACCTGATAGCCTTTACTTTTAAATTTTGTATTAATTTCCTTAAGATAGGCTTCTTCTCCACCCCATAAATGCGTACAGCCGGATATATCCAGAAACAATCCATCAGGCGCATCTAAAGCTACAACAGGTGCATAGCGAATGCACCATTCACCCAATGCCTTTAACAAGTTGGCCTCACGACCAGGTTTTTCTTCAAAGACTTGTAAATGGGGCACAAAAGTCTCTGCATCTGCCAAAGGCAGGCCAGGCCGGAGTCCCTGAGCTGCCGCAACAGGATTAACCCCTGAAATGACTTTTTTTCCCCGCTCGGCAACACTAAAAACGAAAGGTTGATTTTGCAGTTCCGGCCGGCGAAGGGTAAGCCAGTCGGTTGTTAAATAACGAAACCATATGACGGCAAAACGCTTTTGCATGTTATACCGCCCTTCTTCCCTGCTGCAGAACATCACTTTCTGCAGCTTTTGCTGTAAACACCTTAAAGCAGCCTTGGGACCACTCTATTTCCCAGTTTCCAGGATTTCCATTGCGCAGTTTCAGCAGTTCTACCCGCCACCTCGGGTAACCTATCCCTGGCATGCCATCTTCAAATTCACTTGCTACCGGTGAGATTTTCCAGCGGGCAACACAAGAGGTAGTGCTGTATTTGCGGGGATCGCTGCGCAGCATAAAACCAGTTACCTTACTTTGCTCTGCAGCAAGTTGCAGCCTCCTGGACTGTATGAGGCTAACTTCCCTTACATCCGCAATTACAGCCGCAAGTCCGCCACACTTTAAAGCTTCTTCCATTGCCCACAACACATCTTTTTCTTTTTTTACATCTATAAAGATGATCCTGTCTGGCGACAGACCAAAAGCTTTTAATGCGGGAGGAAAAATCATTCTGCTGGCGCTAACCCAAATACAGGCACCATTGTGCTGCATCAATGTTGACAGTAAGCCAGCAATAAACCCGCTGCAGGCTGCTGCCTGCTCTGGTGCCTCGGTTAAAAATTCATGCAATACACCCCTTGGAAAAACACCATTTGGAAAAACAGCCTCTACCAGGCCCAAGCCCTTGATACCCATTTTGCCTGCTGCCGCTGGTTTAAAGCCCTGCAAGGACAGTATTTCCTTTCGCAGCTGACTAATGATATCCTGTTTATCCCTCAATGTGCCTTCCATGATCTCAAATGCTTAATTCCAGCACAAATGTAATACTAATATTTTTAGTATTACATTTGATTTTTAAACAAGTTATGCACAAAAAAATGCCTGGATGATGCTGAGTCCTCAACATCTTCCAGGCATTCTAAAAACCTGCAAGCAGGGATACTATTACTATTAGTAAAATTTACTCAAATATTTTAGCTGTTTTAATCAATTCCTCCAACAATATTTAACTGCTCCAGCGTTTTTTCTGCTGGTGCATTCAGGTTATTTTCGGGCGAATACTCCTTCATCAGTTCTTCTATTTTATCCACCATTTTTTTAGAGCCAATGAATACCGGCACACGCTGGTGTAATTCTGTAGGCACAATATCCATAATGCGGTTAAAACCATCCGAAGCGGTACCACCTGCCTGTTCTATGATAAAAGCCATCGGATTTCCTTCGTACATCAGCCTCAGTTTACCTTTTGGAGAGCTGGAAGTAGTTGGGTACATATAAATCCCTCCTTTAATGAGGTTTCTGTGTACATCACCAATCATAGAACCAATATACCTGGAGGTATAAGGACGATTTGTAGCCGCATCTTCTGCCTGGGCATATTTGAGGTATTTTTTTACACCTTCTGGGAAATGCACATAATTTCCTTCATTGATAGAATAGATATATCCTTCTTCCGGAACCTTTAAATCAGGATGCGATAAGCAAAACTCACCGATAGATGGGTCTAAAGTAAATCCATTTACACCTTTTCCGGTAGTATATACCATCATGGTAGATGAACCATAAATTACATATCCTGCTGCGACCTGCTCCGTACCTTTTTGCAACACATCTTCTAAAGTAGCCATTCCTTCTACCGATTTTCTTCTCAGAATAGAAAATATGGTCCCTACAGCTGCATTGACATCAATATTAGATGAACCATCTAAGGGATCTATACAAACAATATATTTTGCATTTTTAGATACCGGTGAGTCTATTGGCACAAACTCATCTTCTTCTTCAGTAGCTACGATACAGCATTCTCCGCCACTGGTGAGTGCCGAAATGAACTGCATATTGGCAAAAACATCCAGTTTTTTCTGGTCCTCTCCCTGTACATTTACAGTACCTGCATCTCCAAGAATTTCTGCTAAGCCTGCTTTATTAACCTCCCTGTTTACAATTTTTGCCGCGATCCCAATATCGCGCAGTAACCTTGAAAGCTCTCCTTTTGCGTAAGGAAAATCTGCCTGCTTTTCAATGATGAACTGCCCTAGTGTTTTTATAACTGCCATTATTTTTACTTAGTGTACTATTTACATTATCTATTACCAATTTCAATGGCCTCTAAGGTATGTATTTTTTCGTCCGAAATACTGAAGCGGATTAAAGTTTTTATTTTATGCCAGCCGGAATTTCCCGCAGCACCGGGATTTATATGAAGACAATTAATTTTTTTATCAAACATTACTTTTAAAATGTGAGAATGCCCGGTAATGAAAAGCTTTGGAGGGTTAGTGTATATTACCGGTTTTACAGCGGGGGCATATCTGCCGGGGTAACCACCTATATGTGTCATCCAAACATCTACCTTTTCACAGTTGAAACGCAGGTTTTCGGGATATTCTGAGCGAATTTGCTGTCCGTCTATATTGCCATACACTCCTTTTAACGGTTTAAAAGCGGCGAGTTTTTCAGCAACCTCTGAACCAAAATCTCCGGCATGCCATATTTCATCACAAGATTCAAAATGCCTGAAAACCGCATCATCTAAAAAACCATGTGTATCTGACATCAAGCCTATTTTAATCATTGTAATTGTTATTTAATGGTACTAAAGTCCTATAAAGAAATCTTTTAGCAGCGTTGTATAAGCAGCTGTATGCATTCCTTTTGATTCATAAATATAGAAATGTTCCTGCACAATTGCAGCACGCTGATATTGCAGGCATATAATTCTGCGAAATTCTGACTTTGAGGCATCAGAATGTAAATGGATGAGCTGTGAGGGAAACATTTTCCACAATACAGCATGAGTGATGATCCATTCAGCTTGCTTTACCGGTAAGATGAGCCAAAACTTACCTTCTTTATGTAGCAACTGTGCTACTTTAGCCAGCAAAGCCCCAAAGAATGTCTCATCGGCATGTCTGGCCAATTCTTTTCTTTTCTCCGGATTTTTAAGATCGTTCACAAAATAAGGAGGGTTGGAAACAATTAAATCGTACTGCTTTGCCGATGTATACTGTGCAACATCTGTATGATAAACCTTACAGCGGCTGGAAAAAACTGAATTTTCTACATTTAGCTGCGCAGTCAAAGCTGCCTGTTCATCAATTTCTACAGCGTCAATTTGTGCATCGGCAAAGCGTTGTGCCAGCATCAATGCAATTACACCCGTTCCCGTACCTATATCTAATATATGTACAGGTTTTTGGTGATGGGCCAGTGCAGCAAGTAAAACGCCATCGGTATTGATCTTCATGGCACACCCTTCCTGATTTACAGAGAATTGTTTAAATTTAAAAACACTACCCATTTAAAGCTCATAAATTTCCAAAGGCAAACCATCAGGATCAGCAAAAAAAGTAAAACGTTTACCTGTATACTCATCTATACGAATGGGTTCAACCAATACTCCTTTTAAAGAAAGGCTTTTTGCAACATTCTCTACATCCTCTACCTCAAAAGCCAGATGTCTTAAACCTGCAGATTCTGGCCTTGAAGGACGTGCTGGTGGATTTTCAAAAGAAAACAGTTCTATTTGATATAAACCATTCACAGCCAGGTCTAGCTTGTACGATTTACGTTCTGCCCTGTAAACTTCATTTAAAACTTCAAAACCCATAATCCGGGTATAAAAATCTTTACTGCGTTCATAGTCTGAACAAATGATCGCGATGTGATGAATTCTATTAAACATACCCAAAAATACAATATATTAAAATGCAATGCAGTCTTTAATATTCATACCTCTATTGATAAAACTTAAGTATCATACCTATTGTATTAAGCATCTGCCTGCTGCACACCAAAAACATGATAAAGCAAAAACAAAGTATTGGCACGATATCAAAAGCATTTGATTCCAGAAAACAATACACTTTTTATGTTTTTTAATACATTTATTCAAATAATTCAAATATTATACTATTTTTGAATCAAATTTTAAAAGAATCAATGAAAAGTTTAAGAACAATTGCACTAAAAGAGGCACAATCCAGAGTTTCACCAGAAGTTAAGGCGCCATCAGCGAGAATTTCTGAGTTTTTTGGTATTAATGTTTTTGATAAGAAAAAAATGAAAGATGGCTTATCAAAAGAGGTTTATGAAAAATTAATCTCTTCCATCGATCAGGGCGAACTTATCAATCACGAAGATGCCAACCATATTGCGGCAGCCATGAAACAATGGGCAATGTCCAAAGGGGCTACGCATTACACGCATTGGTTTCAACCTTTAACCGGTACTACGGCAGAAAAGCATGATGCTTTTTTTGAGCCTAGTGGTGATGGTGCAATTGAAAAATTTGCAGGTAGTGCATTGGTTCAACAAGAGCCTGATGCTTCAAGTTTCCCGAATGGTGGTATCCGTAATACTTTTGAAGCACGCGGTTATACAGCATGGGATCCTTCTTCTCCTGCATTTATCATGGAAAGCGCAGCAGGTAAAACCCTTTGCATTCCTACAGTATTTGTTTCTTATACAGGCGAAGCCCTCGATTATAAAGCTCCTTTATTAAAAGCGTTAAACGCAATGGATAAAGCTGCAGTTGATGTATGTCAGTATTTTGATAAAAGCATCACTAAAGTTAACGCTTCTTTAGGTATTGAGCAGGAATATTTCCTGGTTGATATGGCATTATATAATGCACGTCCGGATTTAGTTTTAACCGGCCGTACTTTGTTTGGTGAAATGGCAGCTAAAGGACAGCAATTGGAAGATCATTATTTTGGATCTATCCCTGAGCGTGTTTTTGCATTCATGGTGGATTTTGAAAACGAAGCCCTTAAATTGGGGATTCCTTTGAAAACCCGTCACAATGAGGTTGCGCCTATGCAATTTGAATGTGCCCCTATTTACGAAGAAATCAACTTAGCGATTGACCACAATCAGTTGTTGATGGACTTAATGGAAAAAGTTGCCCGCAGACATAATTTCAAAGTATTGTTACATGAAAAACCTTATGCAGGTATCAATGGTTCAGGTAAACACAACAACTGGTCGTTAATTACAGACACTGGTAAAAACTTACTTGCTCCAGGCAAAACTCCTAAAAACAACTTGATGTTCTTAGCGTTTTTTGTAAACACTATTAAAGCTGTACATGAGCACGCTGACTTATTACGTGCAAGTATTGCTTCGGTAAGCAACGATCACCGTTTAGGTGCTAACGAAGCTCCACCAGCAATCATCTCTATCTTCTTAGGTCAGCAGTTAAATGAAGTGCTTGACGAGATTGAGCATAGCCGTATCAGCAAAAAAATCAAAGAAGACAATGCTTTGTGGTTAGGTATCCCTAAAATCCCACAAATTCTATTAGATAACACTGACCGTAACCGTACTTCTCCTTTCGCCTTTACTGGTAATAAATTTGAATTACGTGCCGTAGGTTCTTCTTCTAACTCTTCTGCGCCAATGACTGTGTTAAACGCAATTGTTGCAGACCAGTTGGTTAAATTTAAAGTAGATGTTGATAAACTGATTAAAAAAGGCGAGAAAAAAGACATCGCTTTATTAACAGTGATCAAAAGATACATCAAAGAATCTAAAGACATCCGTTTTGAAGGTAATGGTTACAGCCAGGAATGGGCTGACGAGGCAGAAAAACGCGGTTTATCTAACATCAAAACTACGCCTGTAGCTTTAGATGCTTATGTAAGCGAAAAATCTACTGAATTGTTTACCAAAACAAACATCTTCAGCAAACGTGAATTACATGCCCGTCACGAAATTCTATTGGATAGCTACTTCCTGAAATTACAGATTGAGGCACGTGTTATTGGAGAAATTACCAATACCATGATTATCCCTGCTACTATTGCTTACCAGAATTCATTGATTGAGAATGTTAAAGGATTAAAAGAAATTGGCTTAGGCAAAGAAACTACTGATATCCCTGTTGGTATCATCAGCAAAATTTCAGAGCACTTAAATGTAGTTAAAACCAGTCTTGATGCAATGCTTGCAGCACGTAAGGTATCTAACAACATTGCTGAAAGCCGTGATAAAGCAATCAGCTATGATGAGCAAGTTAAATCGCACTTTGATACGATCCGTTACCATGCGGATAAATTAGAGCAAATCATAGACGATAGTGTTTGGCCATTGCCTAAATTCAGAGAATTGCTTTTTATAAAATAAAAACAACTTTTCGTTGTTTCGATAACCCTTCAGCTGAAAACTGAGGGGTTATTTTTTTTCAGACCCGGGTTGAAAACATTAATCTTGTAACATTAACCCGTTTATTTATCTTTGCAGCAACATGAGTGATAACAGGTACAACCAGCGCGGCGTTTCTGCCTCCAAAGAAGATGTGCACCAGGCCATCAAAAACATAGATAAAGGTATTTTTCCACAAGCATTTTGTAAAATTATACCTGATATTTTAGGGAACGATGATGCCTATTGCAACATTATGCATGCGGATGGTGCAGGTACTAAATCCTCACTGGCCTATGCTTACTGGAAGCAAACCGGTGACCTTTCTGTATGGAAAGGAATTGCACAGGATGCCATCATCATGAACCTGGACGATTTGATTTGCGTTGGTGCTACAGAAAACATCCTGCTTTCATCTACCATCGGAAGAAATAAAAACTTAATTACAGGAGAAGTAATTGCTGCTGTTATTAATGGTACAGAGGAAATTCTGGCTGAACTTAGGGAACAGGGTATTTCTATCTACAGCACAGGCGGTGAGACTGCCGACGTAGGCGACCTTGTACGTACCATTATTGTAGATTCTACGGTAACTTGCAGGATGAAACGTGATGAGGTGATCAGTAACCACAACATACAGGCTGGTGATGTTATTGTAGGCTTATCTTCATCTGGACAGGCAACCTACGAAAAAGAATACAATGGAGGTATGGGTTCAAATGGTTTAACCTCGGCCAGACATGATGTTTTTAATAAATCTGTTGCGGAGACTTATCCTGAAACTTACGATCCTTCGGTACCTTTTGACCTGGTCTTTTCTGGTGGAAAAAACCTCACAGACCTTGTTAAGATTGATGAACAAACTGAGGTTACCGCTGGTAAGCTTGTTCTCTCTCCTACCCGTACTTATGCACCGGTTATTAAGCAAGTACTGGAGCAATTCAGATCTCAAATTCATGGACTGGTACATTGCAGTGGTGGTGCGCAGACTAAGGTGCTGCATTTCATTAATGATGATGTACATGTAATCAAGGACAACTTGTTTCCTGTCCCTCCTTTATTTGCACTGATCCAGGAGCAATCTGGCACTGATTGGAAAGAAATGTATAAGGTATTTAATATGGGCCATAGAATGGAGCTTTACGTTCCGGAAGCTATTGCTTCGGCTATCATTGAGCTTTCAAAAAGCTTTAATATTGATGCGCAGATTATTGGCCGCGTAGAGACATCATCGCAAAAGCAGGTTACTATTCAAAGTGACAAAGGAACTTTTGTGTATCACTAAAAAATAGGCTATCCTTTCCTCTTCCCGAAACTTTGAAGGAAGTTTCGCATGTCGATTAAAGGACAACCTATTTTTTTTCAGAATTCAGACAAGCAGATCTTCAATACACAAAACAGCCGCCAACCTTTTATATGGTAAGCGGCTGTTTTATGCTCGTATAGTTTGTCAGTACCTTAAACACTGCATCCGGTTTGTTAGCATTTTAAAAAAAGAACAGGTATACTTCGAAGACCTACAAAACTTCCTTCAAAGATTTGAGGATGAGAAGCTTACCTGTTCTATTTAGCTATTAATCTTCATCAGCATGAAGCGTATCTTTATGATCGTCCGGATTGTAAGAAGCCTGCAATTCTGCCAGTTTCTTTTTACCATACGCTATTTTAGTAATCAGTACAAACAGTACCGGTACAATAAAGATAGCCAGGAAAGTAGCCGAAACCATACCTGCGGCAACCGTCCAGCCAATTGTTTTACGGGATACTGCACCGGCCCCAGAAGAGATAATCAATGGAATAACCCCTAATATAAAGGCAAGAGAAGTCATCACGATAGGACGCAAACGTAACCTAACCGCTTCAATAGTTGCAGCAATTAATTCCATGCCCCAGTCTACCCTTTCTTTAGCAAACTCTACAATCAGAATCGCATTTTTTGCAGAGAGACCAATTAGCGTAATCAAACCTACCTGTGCATAAATGTTATTGTCGAGCTTAGGCAGAAATATAAGTGCCAGAATTGCACCAAACAAGCCAAGTGGTACAGCAAGTAAGATAGAGAATGGTACCGACCAGCTTTCATATAGCGCCGCTAACAGCAGGAATACAAACACTACAATCAATCCAAAGATTAAAGTAGTACTGTTACCGGCCTCCGTTTCTTCCAAACTTAAACCAGAGAAATTATAAGTATAGTTTGATGGTAAAGTTTGAGCCGCTACTTCCTGCAATGCTTTTAAGGCATCACCAGAACTATAGCCCGGCTTGGCCGATCCACTAACCTCGATAGACCTGAACAGGTTAAAGTGGTTGATGATGGATGCATTTTCTACAGTTTTATAAGAAACCAGGGAAGTCATTGGTACCGGAGTTCCCGCTGCATTTTTAACGTACAGCTGATTCAGATTTTCAATACTGCTTCTATAATTGGTATCCGCTTGTGTAACTACCCTAAAGTTACGACCGTACTTTGTAAAATCATTTACGTAGCTACTACCCAAATAAGCAGATATGGTACTATAAATAGATCCTATAGAAACACCCATTTTTTTCGCTTGCTCTCTATCTACATGAAGTTGATAATTTGGGGTACGCGCGTTAAACAAGGTATAAGCCATTCCAATTTCAGGGCGTTGGTTAGCCGCAGCAAGGAATTTACCCACGTTGGCTTCAAACTTTTTGATATCTCCGGTTTGTTTTTCCTGGATTTGTAAAGAGAAACCTCCACTGATACCTAGACCCGGAATTGGAGGTGGTGCTACAACCAGTACACTACCATCTTTATCACCTGCAAAATCTTTAGTAACCCCGGCAATAACCGTAGCCACATCTGCCTCACGATCATCCCAGTTTTTTAACTGCACAAAGAATGTTGCAGCATTGGACTTAAATGAACGGTTCAAAATGTTGATACCACCAATTGAGGTGATGTTTTTAACCTCAGGATATTTCTTTTGAATGCTTTCTGTAATCCTTTTTATAAAAACATCAGTACGGGCTGCAGAAGCACCTTCTGGAAGGGTTACCCCCATCAAAAAGATACCAGCATCCTCATTAGGAATAAAACCTGATGGTTTTTTCATGAACATACCCACTGTACCTACATAGATACAGGCCAGGATGACCATGACCAAAGGTGCTTTTTTGAGTGCCCACTTTACGCCATTAGAGTAATTATGGGTAACCTTCGCAAACCAGGTATTGAACTTAAAGAAAAACTTGTTTAAGCCTTTAGAGTCTTTGGTGAGGTTCATTGGCGTAAGCAGCAGTGAACACAAAGCAGGCGTAAGTGATAACGCAATAAAGGCAGAGATCAATACGGAAACCGCAATGGTAATTGCAAACTGCTGATACAACTGACCAACCATACCCGGTATAAATCCTACTGGTATAAATACAGCCGCAAGAATTAAAGCGATGGCAATAACCGGAGCGGTAATGTCTTTCATGGCCCTGCGTGTTGCATCAGGAGCAGACAGACCGTCGTGGTCCATATAATGCTGCACAGCCTCTACCACTACAATGGCATCATCTACCACAATACCAATGGCCAGTACAAAACCAAACATGGTGAGCACGTTGATAGAGAAACCGAATAAGGTAAAGAGGATAAATGTACCGATAATGGAAACCGGAATGGCAAGAACAGGAATTAAGGTAGCCCTCCAGCTTTGCAGGAAGAAGAATACCACTATAGTTACCAAAATAAGGGCCTCCACAAGGGTATGGATTACTTCGCTAATGGACACCTTTACAATAGAAACGGTTTCGTAACCAACTTTATAGTCTAAATCTTTCGGAAAGGATTTTTTCAGTTCTTCTAAGGTTTTATCTATACCATCAGCCGTTTGCACCGCATTACCACCAGGCGTTTGGTTAATGGCCATCATAGAAGCTACCTTACCATTAATTTTAGATCTGGTAGCATAGCTAAACTCACCAAGTTCTACACGTGCAATATCTTTAAGGTAAACAGGCGCACCGTCAGTACCATTTTTGATAATGATGTTTCTGAACTGTTCTTCAGTATTTAAATCACCATCCAATACCACCGAAAACTCAAAGGTCTGGTTGTCATTTTGTGGCGGTCCACCTACTGTACCCCCTGGAATACGGGAGTTTTGCTCAGAAATCGCCGTAGATACATCTGCCGGTGTTAAACCTAAACGGGCAAGCTTACTTGCATCCAGCCAAACCCGCATACTAAAAGGCTGACCAAATGCCTGAACATCCCCTACACCCGGAATACGCAATAACGCATCCTTAACGTATAAGTTGACATAGTTGGAAATAAATTTCTGGTCGTAAGTTCCATTTGGGGAATACAAACCTACAACCATCAAAATGTCATTGTTAGCCTTTTTAGTGGTTACACCTAAACGGCGAACCGCTTCTGGAAGTGCAGGTTCTGCAATACCTACCCTGTTTTGAACATCAAGGGCAGCGATATCGATGTTTGTACCAACATCAAACGTTACTGTGATGGCTGAACGACCATCTGAAGTACTGTTCGATGACAGGTACTTCATACCTGGAGTTCCGTTAATTTGACTTTCTATCGGCGTAGTTACCGTTTGTTCAACAGTTGCCGCATCCGCACCAGTATAGGTGCCTGTTACGGTAACTGTTGGAGGGGCAATGTTAGGGTACTGACTGATCGGTAATGTGGTAATCACAATTGTTCCGATCAGTACAATTAATATGGAGATAACGATGGCGGTGACCGGTCGTCTTATAAATACTTCTGATATCATATTGAAATTCTATTAAGTTATTTCTTAGGTGCTGCTGCTGCCGGTTGTTGTCCGTTTGCTTCTGCCGCAGATGCAGGTTGAACCACCGCACCCGGCCTTACATTTTGTACACCTTCTACTACAATTACGTCACCACGCTTTAAGCCACTGCTTACCACGATGTCCTGGTTAACTTCTTTACCAAGTTTAATAATTCTAGGTTCTGCTTTACTGCTATCGCCCACAACGTAAACGTTAAATTCTCCCAATTGCTCTACAACAGATTTGTAAGGGATAATTAATTGCTTTTCTGATGCTTTATTAAGCGCAAGAAGATTAACCGTCATACCAGCAATTAAATTACCGCTTGCATTAGGATAGCTTAATCTCACTTTAATGGTACCTGTTTGAGGGTCAACTGCACGATCTATGGTAACAATACGTCCCAATCCTTTAAAAATAGTTCCGTCTTGCAATTGAACGCTGAATACAGAGTCCCTAACTGCAGATGGATCTTTTTGTAAGGCTAAAAAACGAGGGATTTCTGCCTGGTTAACTGCGATATCCACAGCAATTGGATCATTGGTAGAAACAGTGTTTAAAATAGTTGTTCCCGGAGATACAAATGCACCCAATTTAACTTGTGATATTCCAATTGTGCCGGTAAGTGGCGAGGTAATGGTTGCACGCTGTAAATCATTAGCGGCAGATGCCAGCTGTGCTTGTGCTGCTGCAACCTGAGATTCTGCATTTGCAAGATCTGTAAGTGCATAATCAACACGTTGTTTAGCTACTGCATCTTGCTCTGCAAGTTTAGTATAACGGTCGGCATCCTTTTTAGTTTTGTCTCTGTTTGCCTTTGCAACCGCCACATCAGCCTTTGCAGAATTATAAGCTGCAAGGTATTTGGTACGGTCTACTTCATAAAGTTTTTGTCCTTTACTTACCTTCTGACCATCTTTAACATAAATGGCAGTGATGTAACCGCCAACTTGTGGGCGTAACTCAACTTCATTTAATGCAACTACTACACCTGGATAGGTATCTGTAGTGGTTACCGATTTTTCTTCTACCGTATATGTAGTAACGGGAGTAGCCGGAGGTGGCCCCTGCTGCTGTGCATTCTTATCAGAATTACCGCAAGATGCGATGGTTAAAGCGCCTAAGATGACGATGCCGAGTTTTATGTGTGTGTTCATTTGTGCTTATTGTTGAGTTACGGTAATGGTTCCTAATGCTTGTTGTACATCCAGCTTAGAAGAAAGCAGGCTATATAGTGAGTTTAAGTAATTTAATTGTGCAGTACGCAAATCTGTCTCTGAAGTCATTAAATCCAGGTAAGTTTTAATGCCTTCATCATACTGTAATTTGATGGTATTGTAAACTTGTTTGGAGATTTCTACATTGGCACGGGCGGTTTTCCAATCGTTTAGGTTGGCTTTGTAAGTTGCCATGGCCTGATCGTACTGACTGTTAATCTGATTTTTGATATTGAACAAATCAAGCTCTACTTTACGCTCCTGAAGCTGTGCTTTTCTGATCTCCTGGGTGCGCTTTCCACCAAGAAAAATAGGAATCGCCAATTTAAGTCCAAGTACAGATCCTGGATAATTGGTATTGTATAAATCTCCCAGGGTTGCATTTTGATAATTGAAGCTATAATTGTAGAAACCAGAAAGTGTAGGTGAATAACTCCATTTATTGTAACTGGTGTTAATTTTCTGCAATTGCTTTTGAGTTTCCAGCAAGCGATATTCTACCCTGCTTTGATAGTTTAAGGTCTGTACGGTGTCAAGCACTATTCCTTTTTCCATTTCATCAGCTGCGTAGTTTAAAGTAAACTCCTGCGTTGAGTTATAGCCTATCAGTTCCTTTAAATAGGTGTATTTGTATTTAAGCAACTCTTCCGTACGTTTTTTATCGGCCTGAGAATTACTTAGACTGATTTGCGCACGTTGATAGTCGGTTTTATCAACCAAACCTGCCTCATATTGAGCTTTTGCATCTTTTAGCTGTTTTTGTAAACGGGCAATATTTTCATTCACAATATTCAATTGCTCTTTGCTGGTTAATATATCGTAAAAACCTTTACTTACTTCAACTACCGTATTGATACGTGTGTTTTCTGTATTTTGTTTATACTGTTGTCTAAAGTACTTGGCGGTTTTGGAGGCCTGAATTAATCCGGCATTTAAAAATTGTTGATCAGCCTGTAACACTAAAGCAGAAGTATTTTTTGCGCCTACGGTGATTAAATTTTGAACTCCGTTAGTGGTTAGAATGGACGACTGCTGTTTAAAGTTATGATTAAATGTACCGGTACCGTTAATTTGCGGCAACCAACCCGATAAAGCAGATTTGATATCGCGTTCGCCAATTTCTTCATCCAATAGCGATTGCTGAATTGCAGGTTTGTTTCCAAGTGCATAATCAATCACTTGTTGTAAAGTTGCGTTACCAAGTGGTTTTTCCTGATTTACGGTCTGTGCCACTACTCCTAATGGAACCAGTCCTGGTAAGCCCAGAAGAAACAGTAAAACTATTCTATTTATTTTCATATATTAATTGTGTGTTGAGATTCATAATTATTGTTTTTTTACGCCATCCCAGATGATGGTGACTACTTCTAAAATATCTTCTTCAGAATAAAGCATATGTTCAGATAATTTAAATGTTGCAGCAGCAACTAATGTGCCTCTAATTGTTGGCCAAAGCAATCGGGAGTCAATATTCTTAATATACCCCTCTTCTATGCCTTTGGTAAAAAAGGGAATAATGATTTCTGTAAAAGCATTGGTTCCCTTGTCAGGAAAATTCTTAGCATAAGGCGAATTGATGTATTGCTCCAGAAAATAAAGGGCAGCATCGTTTTCGATGTAATAGTGATAATGATTTAGCATAAAGTGGAAAAACCGTTCCTTGTAAGGTTTAGTATCATCATCACCTTTAACTATCGCTTCACCAAGTTTATTTTTAGTGTAGCGATGTAGTTCTACCATTAAGGTTTCTTTGGAATCGAAATAATGATAGATGGTACCAGCAGCTACATTTGCGTTCTTTGCAATCTGGCTCATTGGCGTACCATGAAAGCCATGTTCTTTAACCAGCGTAAGCGTGCTGTTTAGGATAGCTGTGCGTTTATTATCTTCTAATTGAATGTTCATTCGGTTACAAAGAAACAGAAATTCAGAACAGCTTGTTTATTGTTTAAGAGTTTATGACAATCTTATGATTGGGTGTAAAAAGGACACTAAGCAAAATGATGTCCTTCTTCTTATCCTCTTTGCTGAAGGGCAAAAATCTGCATGTCTTTGAAGAGAACATTATTTTAGCCAAAAAAAAAGCCCTGGCAGATTGCCAGGGCTTGATTCTTTTTTATTGAATTTTAGTTAAAAAAGTATTTAAGACCTAACTGTCCAGTCCATCTCGAAGAATTGTAATTCGAGAAATCCTGAATACTGAAGGCATTGTCTTTAGCATTAAGTACCGTTGGATTAAAGGTATATGAAGGAACTCTCGTTGTAGCATTTACTGCAGTAACAGTCAACAACTGATAGTTATCATTAGTTAAGTAGTAAAATCTTCCCCAATTTTTATTCAACAGGTTTCCAACGTTATTGATATCAAATGAAACTGCTAAGTGCTGCTTAGAATTTCCAATTTTTACAAAGAAGTTCTGCTCAGCATGTAAATCAAACATATTCACAAAAGGCAAACGGCCACCGTTACGTTCTGCATAATTTCCTCTTCTTTTTTTCAAGTAAGGATCGTTATTGATATAATTATCAAATGCAGCACTCTGCTGAGCAGCAGTATAAGTAACGCCATTTAGAGTCAATGGAACAAAATTTAGCTCGGAAGCAGCATTAGGCACATAGATCAAATCATTATTAGTAGCAAATCCATCGTCACCTAGGATACTATTTCTAGAAACATAAGTAAATCTAGTACCTGACTGACCAGTATAAAACAGGCCTATTGAAGTTCCACCAAATTTAAACCAGTCTTTAGTGTAAGTTGCATTTGCTCTAATTAAGTGACCAAAATCAAAATCAGAATTACTCAATGATACCATGTTCTTACCATAAGCAGTCTCCATATTTCTCCATTGAGAAGAGTTCTGGCTACTGGTAGGTTCATTCACTACCAATGCTCTTGAATAAGTATATGATGTAGACACATCAAGTCCCATTGGGAACTTTTTAGCCAAGGATGCAGATACTACATAAGATCTTCCAGGAGAACCTCCATTAGTAACTAAATAAACATTGGTATAAGGATTTTGTATACCTGCTGTGCTAGGATTAAAGTCAATTTTTGTTGTAGAATATAATGGACGATTGTCAACACCTACAGCATTTGCTTGAGAACGAATTAAGTTTACGTTATAATACATCGTCTGGTTAACATTTACAGTGTAGTTACCTTCCAATGATGCAATGATATCTCCAGGTAATTTTTGATCTACAGCAAAATTGAACTTAACTACCTTTGGAGACTTATAGTTTTTAGCCATAATATTGATCTCTCCAGAAGGACTGCTTGCAGCCGCACCAAAACGTTCCGCTCTGTATTGCTTATTCACATCAGGTTGGAAAGGCAGGGGTACTCCATTCAATAGAGGATTATTAGTAGGAGATCCTTGAGTTCCACCAATCAAGGTACCGCTGTTAGAAAACATACCTCCAGGAGTTACAGCTGTAATCCTTGCCTGGAATAAGCCCATACCTCCACGAAACTGAGTAGCGCCATCATTTAAGCTATGTTTAATAGCAAAACGAGGGGATAATGAGATATAAGCTTTTGGAGCCTGGCCAGAACGAGCACCATCAAGGTTATAAACATTTTGAATGTAACCTAATGCTGTATTATTAAAGTAAGTATCTTCAATAGGATTATTGCCATATCCAATAAGGTCTCCACGTAAGCCTAACATGATTGTAGTATTAGTAGCTAGATCCCATTTGTCTTGCAAGGCCAGACCTACTCTGTAAGTTTTAAACTTAGCTGCCGCTGCAGAACCATCCCCAATGATGTCATCCACTAGAGAGTAGGAATAGTTATAGGATGCAGGTCCAGCATCGTTAAGGAAATTATCCAAACTGCTATATACATATGCGCCATAAGCCTGGCGGATAAATAAATTATAATAATCATTATATTCCGCATCCTCAATTAATGAGAATGTATGTTGACCAGAATATAATTTTGTTTCATTGATTAAACTATAAGTTTTTTGCTTCAACTGATTAGCAGCACTAAATGCCTCCGTACCAAAATATATATTTGAGGAAGCACCATCTCTAATAGTTACACTAGGAAATGGGCTACCTTTACTTCCCCTATCATCTAATACATCGGTATAACCAATCAGCAAACTATTAGAAACCTTATTTGAAAAATTGGATTTCAATTCTCCAGTAAATTGATGCGTTTTATTTGGATACACAATAGCGCCATTATCAAAGTTAATGGCAGTTCTTGAACTAGCTAAGGTACTTACATTTTTAGCATCTATGTAATTATAGAACAAAGAGAACTGATGTTTAGAGCTGATATTCCAATCTAATTTTGCAGTGATTGCTTTTCTATCTACAATTGCAGGGTTATTTAAGTAATTCCCTGGATCATAGTTATACTTAGGGCCTTTAAGGGTATTTATTAATGATTCAATTTGAGTTTGAGTAACGGCACCTGTATAAGTAGCGTAATCAAATACTTTAGGAGTTTCAGATTTCTGGTACTCTCCTGCAACAAATAAAAATAGCTTATTTTTTATCAATGCTCCACCTAAATTAGCACTGTATGTTTTTGCTGTAAAATCTGGAAGCTTGATACGCTCAATCGATTCATTATCTGTGGGTGTTTTACCAGCAAGGTTTTGATTTCTTAGAAAATAAGAAAAACCACCCGTCACTTTATTTGTACCAGATTTTGTAACTGCGTTTATTGATCCACCCAAAAAGCCTGAATACCTAACATCAAATGGACTAACGTTGACCTGAAGCTGATCAATAGCATCTACCGGGATGGGAGAAGAGCTTGCCTGACCACCGTTTGTTCCAGTTGCAGCTAAACCAAATTGATCATTTGCCGGAGCTCCATTAATACTTACTGAATTATATTTATTATTCTGACCTGCTATTGAGATACCTCCCTGATAATCCGCCTTCGCTTGTGGAGTGTGTCTAACAAAATCATTCAAATTCCTGTTCATAGTTGGTGTGGAAGCCAATTTCTCAGCATCAAATACTGTCGTTGTATTTAATGAATTTTTATCAAATGCAGAGTTTGTTCTTTTAGCACCAGTTACCTTAACTTCTTGCAATTGTCTTGTATCGGACTGCAAATTAAAGTCAACTTTAACGTCATCACCCAAAGCAGCAGTTACGCCACTTTTTGCTAGCGGCTGATAGCCAACATAAGTTACAGTAATAGTATAAGGACCGCCAATATTAACGTTTGACAGCGTAAATCTTCCGTCTGAACGAGTATTTGTCGAGTATTTTGTACCAGTAGGAGTATGAACAGCTACTACCGTAGCCCCAGGAATACCCGCTGTGTTGTCACGAACCAAACCACTTAAGGTAGAAGTCGTGATCTGCGCCTTTAAGCTAAAGCTTAAAATTGCCATAAATACAATTAGTAATGTTTTCTTCATACTTTTTTGATTGAAATTTGTTTTTAGTTAATTATAACACCACAAAGATAATTGTTAAAAAGCTACATTTTTTAAAATTCAATGTTAATTAATCATTAATAAAACTAATATTTATAAACATTTAACAGATTATTTAACATTTGACCGCTTTTAGTGTGAATAACTTACACTTATTTACATTCAATATTAATAATAGTCACAAAAACCAGAATTAAAGAAATTTATAACGGTTAAGAGTTACCAGTATTTTTTTATAATTTTGGGCTTTGATAAGAAATTTCCTTTCATAGATATGAACTACGATTTAATTGTTATAGGCAGCGGTCCGGGCGGATACGTAGCTGCAATCAGAGCTTCTCAGCTGGGTTTAAAAACAGCCATAGTTGAACGCGAGTCTTTAGGTGGAATATGCCTTAACTGGGGTTGTATCCCTACAAAAGCATTATTAAAAAGTGCGCAGGTATTTGAATATATCAACCATGCTGCCGATTATGGCATCAACGTGGCTCCGGCTGAAGCAGATTTTGCTGCGATCATTAAACGTAGCCGTGGTGTAGCTGATGGCATGAGCAAAGGTGTTCAGTTTCTGATGAAAAAGAACAAGATTGAAGTAATTATGGGTACTGGTAAAGCTAAACCAGGCAATAAAGTAGAAGTTAAAGCTGCTGATGGTACCCTAAAAGAATATACTGCAACCAGCATTATTCTTGCTACTGGCGGAAGATCTAAAGAACTTCCAACTGTAAAACAAGATGGTAAAAAAGTAATTGGTTACAGACAAGCGATGGTTTTACCTGAGCAACCAAAATCTATGGTGATTGTGGGTTCTGGTGCTATCGGCGTGGAATTCGCTTATTTCTATGCAACTATGGGTACAAAAGTAACCGTAGTTGAATTCATGGAAAACATAGTTCCTGTAGAAGATGAAGACATCTCTAAACAATTATTACGTAGCTTCAAAAAAGTTGGCATTGATGTAATGACTTCTTCCAGTGTTGAATCTGTTGATACTTCAGGCGCTGGATGTAAAGTTCAGGTTAAAACTGCTGCTGGAATGCAGACGCTTGAATGCGATATTGTATTATCTGCTGCTGGTGTAGTGGCCAATATCGAAAACATTGGCCTGGAAGAAACCGGAATTAAAACCGAAAAAGGCAAAGTTGTAGTTGATGAATACTACAGAACAAACGTTAAAGGATATTATGCTATTGGTGATATCGTAAGCGGTCAGGCTTTAGCTCACGTTGCTTCTGCAGAAGGCATTACCTGCGTTGAAAAAATTGCTGGTTTACATGCTGAGCCTATCGACTACAATAACATTCCTGGATGTACCTATTGCACACCTGAGATTGCTTCTGTAGGATATACTGAAAAAGCTGCTAAAGCAGCTGGCTACGAACTTAAAATTGGTAAATTTCCATTTTCTGCTTCAGGTAAAGCAAGCGCTGCCGGCGCTAAAGACGGTTTTATTAAAATCATTTATGACGCCAAATATGGTGAATTATTAGGTGCCCACATGATTGGTGCTAATGTGACTGAAATGATTGCTGAAATTGTTGTGGCTCGTAAACTGGAAACCACAGGTCATGAAATGCTGAAAGCTATTCATCCACACCCAACTATGAGTGAGGCAATTATGGAAGCTACAGCTGATGCATACGGTGAGGTTATCCATTTGTAACACACTTTTTATACCTTATTGAATAAAAACCTGCCATTAAACCGGCAGGTTTTTTATTTTTACACCAAACCCAGATCCTAAACATGAATCTTCATACCATAGATACCGGATTATTTAAATTGGATGGTGGCGCCATGTTTGGCGTTGTACCAAAATCCATTTGGAAGCGTACAAATCCAGCAGACGCCAATAATATGTGTACCTGGGCAATGCGTTGCCTGCTGATTGAAGATGGAGAAAGGTTAATTTTGATTGATACAGGAATTGGAGATAAACAGGACGAAAAATTCCTGAGTCATTATTATTTACATGGTAGCGATACGCTATCAAAATCTTTGGCCAACAAAGGTTTTTCTACGGATGACATTACTGATGTTTTTTTAACACACCTGCATTTTGACCACTGTGGAGGTGCAATTGTACGAAAAGGAGATAAATTAGTACCAGCTTTTAAAAATGCAACGTACTGGAGCAACGAAAAACATTGGAACTGGGCTGTGTATCCTAATGCAAGGGAAAAAGCGTCTTTTTTAAAAGACAACATACTGCCTATCCAGGAAAGCGGACAATTAAAATTTATAGAGGAAAAGGAAGATGTTGACTTTATAACTGGTTTTAAAGTTGGTTTCGCGTTTGGACATACAGATGCCATGATGTTGCCAAAACTAACTTATAAAAATCAAACCATAATATATGCAGCAGATCTGCTGCCATCAATTGGCCATATCCCCCTTCCCTATGTAATGGCATATGACATGTTTCCTTTACAAACTTTAAAAGAGAAACAGGTATTTCTGGAAGATGCAGCAAAAAACAACCATATCCTGTACCTGGAACATGATTCGGTAAATGAATGTTGTACACTACAGCAGACAGAAAAAGGAATTCGATTAAAAGAAACTTTTGCGTTAAAAGACCTTTAGGCTCAAATCATAAGCGCTACTTCTTAACTGCCAGAATACTGACAAAAGTATTTTTGGAATAATTTTTGCTATTGTTTTATCCTGTAAATAACAGGCGTAAAGTGTAACGTTTTCAGGAATTTATCTTTCCAGATTGCCTTTAAATTGTTACTTTTGCATTTTTACAAGAAATAACGAGCACCAAAGCATATAAATGAGACAACTCAAAATCACGCAATCTATCACCAACCGTGAAAGTCAATCTTTAGACAAATACCTTCACGAAATTGGTAAAGTTGATTTAATAACAGCAGAAGAAGAAGTAATATTAGCGCGAAAAATTCGTGAAGGGGATCAGGCAGCATTAGAGCGACTGACCAAGACAAACTTACGTTTTGTTGTTTCTGTTGCCAAGCAATATCAAAATCAAGGTCTTACTTTAGGAGACTTGATTAATGAAGGAAACCTGGGTTTAATTAAAGCTGCCAAGCGTTTTGATGAAACTAAAGGTTTTAAATTTATCTCTTATGCAGTTTGGTGGATTCGTCAATCTATTTTGCAAGCAATTGCAGAGCAAAGTCGTATTGTTCGTTTACCGCTAAATCAGGTAGGTTCATTGAGTAAAATCAGTAAGGCCTTTTCTAAACTAGAGCAGGAATATGAACGTGAGCCTTCTCCTGAAGAACTGGCAGATATCCTGGAAACTACAGTAGATAAAATATCTGATACTTTAAGCAACTCTGGTCGCCATGTATCAATGGATGCTCCCTTTGTTCAAGGTGAAGAAAATACATTGTTAGACGTACTTGAAAATCATGAACCAAATACGGACAGCAGCTTAATCAACGAGTCACTTTCTGAAGAAATCAAACGTTCACTTTCTACATTAACAGAACGCGAACGCGAAATTATTGTCTTGTTTTTTGGTCTGAGCACCAATCACCCTTTATCTCTTGAAGAAATTGGTGAGAAGTTTAACCTTACCCGTGAGCGTGTACGTCAAATTAAAGACAAGGCATTACAACGTCTGCGTCACACTTCAAGGAGCAAAATCTTAAAATCTTACTTAGGATAATCTCCTGATTAGAAATAGTTAAATAAAAAAGCGGGAACATTCCCGCTTTTTTATTATCCGGTATTTTCCAATTGTCATATATTTATAATATATTGGATCGTCTTATTAGCCTCCACACCAAATTAACTATTACTATTATTAAAATGAGACCTTATTATATCCTTTCTTTGGCAATGCTGTTCGGCTGCAGTTCTGTTAAAAACCCGAATACCATAGACAATACAGACCTTCTTTTAAAAGACGTGAAGATATTATCTTCAGATGAGTACACTGGACGTAAAACCGGGACTAAAGGAGCTGAGCTGAGCAGAAAATATATCAAAAAACGTTTAAAGGATATGGGCGTTACCTCCTACCCTTCATTAAAAGATTATGAACAGAATTTTAGCTTTAAAAGCAAAGAAGGTGAAAATATAGCAGCCAAAAATATCATTGCCTACATTCCCGGAAAAAGCGCGAATACAATTGTGTTTTCTGCACATTATGACCACCTTGGTGTCATCAATAATGAAATTTATAACGGCGCAGATGATAACGCCTCGGGAGTTGCAGGACTTTTAAAAATTGCTGGCTGGTATGCCAAGCATAAACCCAACAACACAATGTTATTTGCATTCTTTGATGCTGGCGAGGCAGGCTGGAAAGGATCTGAGGCTTTTATAGCTCACCCACCCATAAGCCTGGATCGTATAAAATTGAATATAAACCTGGATATGATTAGCCATAATGAAAAGAATATCCTCTATGCAGCCGGCACCTATAAGTACCCACAACTTAAAGGCTACATTTATCAAAGCAATCCAAACCTGAAAGTAATTTTCGGACATGACAATCCTAAACAAGGGGTAGATGACTGGACCAATCAAAGCGATCAGGGTGCTTTTAATGCAAAGAAAATTCCATTTATCTACTTCGGCGTAGAAGACCACAGCGATTACCATAAAGCCAGTGATGAGTACGAGAGCATCACACCTGAATTCTTTGTCAACGCAGCAAATGGCATTCTTGAAATTGTAAATAACATTGATGAGAAGAAGGACATTCAGTCTATTTTCAGATCAACCATCCAGATGAAAAAACAATAGGATAATATACCTGTATATGTAAAAGGCCTCTATGAAAATCATAAAGGCCTTTTGCTTTTTACATCTTAGTTATTTTATTGTATGGCGTGTTTCAATCATCCCTTTAAACTCACTATTGGGATTAACAGCTTTCATTTGGGAAGCGTCAAATTTTGGCATTTCAACAACAGTACCATCAACTCTCACAATCCTATCAGTACTTGTGGGTTGAGAGCTAGGCACAAGTTCCTTTAAAGCCAACGATAGATAACTCTCCCTTTCATCTCCAAATACATAAATCGAATTATCATTAGTACTAAATACATTTGGTATAAAACCAGCATAGTACGAGCCCTCATTGTTCGAATTCCGAGTCTCGAACATAGGCATATATACTTCATATCGGTTCTCAATTTTTATCGGAAAAAAACCGACAGGTTTACCATAGGTAGTTTCCCCTACAAGTTTGACATTCAAATAAGGCTTTAAAACATTGATAAGTAATTCACTAGCAGAAGCGGTATTTCTCGATACAATAAAAACCACATTCATAATGGTATTTAGACTACCCTTTTTTACGAAATTTGCATTGTTAGATTCAGCTGTTAGTGAATAATCGACATCTGCATAAGTCACTAACTTACCGTCAGCATACTGGAGTTTTCCTTTCGGATCAGGCAATGGTTGATTAGCCAAAATCGTTGCTTTACCCGTCTGCATGGTAGAGTTGTAAATTTCAGTATACATCTTTTTTCCGGCCAGGCTCGAAGGTGCTATCAAATTTGCAAGATATTCTGCTGTATTTACATAACCGCCACCATTGTACCTTAAGTCGACAATTAAGTCAGTAATGCCTTGAGCAGAAAAATTTGCAAATACGGGATCTAAATTTTTATCACTTGGCGCGTTCGAACTTGGATTAGACAGTATTGAAAACCTAGCTAAAGACAAGTATCCAATTTTTTTATTGGATATAGTAAACACCTTATCTGCGTAAACCGGACTACTTTTATAGGATGTTTTAGTTAGCGTTACATTAAAAGGCTCATTATCTATAAAGTTATATCCCGTAAGAGTTACACTTCCAGCAGCTAAAGCTGACCTAACAGTATTCTGTTCTGTAGTATAGTTAGTACCAATAGACTTATTATTAACTTTTGTAATCACCCATCCCCTTTTAACCCCTAAAGCCTCTGCTGGAGAATTCTGATAAACAGCGGTGACAAAAAGCAAATATGGTCCGGTTTCGGATTTAGTAGTTAAATAGAAAATTGGCCTAATTCCAATATCGTTCCCATTTCCTTCTGTGTCTACATCTGCAAGTCCCATGCTTGAAGTTGCAGAGGGATTGGCTTCAGTATTATCATCGATCCTGGAATACTTAGCCACACCAGAAGCATAATACTCATACGGACGGTTGGTAAGTGGGTTGATCTTTAACTGAGAAATAGCAAATAATTCACTATTGTAACTGTCAAGATCAGTTGAGCCAGAATTGTACTGACGCGGGTTAAATGCGTCATAGCTTGGCAAAGCATCATTCCAATAATAAACTTGCTTGGCATATAAAAATATAGAGTCAAGTGTAAGTTCCTTGCGTGAACCAGAAGGCTCGTCATTTTTATTCTTTTTACAGGATACAAATGCTACAGCTAGCAATGCAAAGCACATCCCAACGGCAATGCTCTTTTTAAAATTCAATTTCATACAGTTAATAATTCCCTTAAAACTACGCAATTAAAGTGCAAACAGTTTGCTAATTAACAGTAATTTAACACCTGTGGCTTTTATGCCTTTTTTATTTACTTCGGTGGCATCAAAAAAAACAACCTTTTCAGGATTTAGGGAATGTTTTTCCATAACAACATTTAAAGCATCAGGAACAATTCCGTCAGACAATTCTTTGGTAAAATAAACAGTTAGGTATTGCGCAATGCCATACCATTCTGTCTGCTTAATTTTGTTCAGCTGCTTTAAAGGCTCGCCATTTGTCAGTAAATAAACAGACTTCCCCTGGTTAATCAACTGTTTTATAAATTGAAGTACAGCATCAAACAGCAATAGTTTTAGCGGAAGTTTAGCACCTTGCTCCAACAAACTAAAATTAACCTGATATTCGGCAGGCAAATTAAATCGTTTTGCCGTCTTATCAAATATACCCTCTGCGCCCTCAAGCTCATATACCTCTTTCATATAAGTCAGTACCTCAGCAGCATCCAGTTGCAGCGCATATTCTATAAACTGCGCAAAAAGATAATACACCTGTAAATCATAATCCTTTTCCGGATAGATTACATTGTCAAGCTCAAAAATAAAAGCGTCGTATTTTTTAATTAATCTTTCAACTTGCATTGTCTAAGATTTAATGAGCTGATGCTCTTTTGGCTGTAATACCGCAATATTAAATTCTTCGAAAAGGACAGTCGATTTATTCAATTCGTTGAGTTCAAAATGCTGTAATGGTAAAATTGCATCTACCCCTTCGTTAAGGCAATGATTCAATAAATTATGTGCAATAACATCGTCGTTTCGCTCACCAAGTGAAATAAAATTATAGTTTACCGTTGGAAAAGAAGGCATCTCGCCATAATCTGCAAGCACAACTACATCATTTTCAAATGTTTTAACCAGCTTCAAGGCCTGGATAGATTTACCTCCGGTTATTAATATCTTCATTATATAATTGTTCCGTCTTTCATCGTAACCACCCTATCGCTAATGTTAGCCAGGCTTTCGTTGTGGGTTACAATGATAAAAGTTTGTTTAAAGTTGTCGCGCAGTTTAATAAAAAATTCGTGCAGTGCCTGTGCATTGGCAGAGTCCAGGTTACCCGAAGGTTCATCTGCCAATATAATAGCAGGATTATTAACCAATGCCCGCGCAATTGCAATTCGTTGTTGCTCTCCACCAGATAACTGTGCCGGCTTATGTTGTGCCCGGTCTGATAAACCCAACAGCTCCAACAATTCGAAAGCCTTACGTTCTGCCTGTTTTTTACTTGTTTTAGCAATAAATGCAGGAATACAAATATTTTCTAAAGCTGTAAATTCTGGTAAAAGATGATGAAATTGAAATACAAAGCCTATATTCTGATTTCTAAAAACGCTAAGCAACTCTCCTGATAAACTACTCACTTTAACGCCATTAAGCTCCACAGTGCCCTCGTCTGGCTTATCAAGTGTGCCCAAAATGTGAAGCAGTGTACTCTTACCTGCGCCGGATGCGCCTATAATACTCACAATTTCTCCTTTGGCAACTTCAAAATCTACACCTTTTAAAATCGGCAGACTGCCATATGACTTTTTTATACCTATAGCTTTTAGCATGAGTACAAAGCTAATAAAAAAGTAAGTGCTTATCTGTATTTAACTTAGTAGCAATAGCTGGATCTGCAAAAAGAATAATTAAAATAATTTGGATGTTACCAGGCAATCAGTAACTTTGAAGTGCAAAGTACTTTAATTAATACAAACCCTAACCTTTAAAAACAGACACGCAATTCGGCATAACACACCAAATCCAACTTACAGCATCAATTACTTTGAAATCCAAAGCACTTTATTAACACAAAATAGATCATGAAAACAAAAGCAGATTTACCACTTTTAGCCACATTAGCTGGCGGTATACTTTTTAATTACTTATTCTGGGCGGAAAAGCAGGCACTCAACCTGCTTATTTATTCTTTGTTTGTCCTGGTATTGCTGTTCTGGGATAAAGAAATCCTAAAAAGCAAAAAATTAATCGTCATCTCCGCCTCTCATTTACTGGCAGCCATGTTAGTGGTCATCAATCATTCTGCTTTATCTGTTATTACCTGGTACATTAGTTTCATAGTATGTATTGGCTTTGCACATTTTCAACAGCTTAGAAGTGTATATACGGCAATTTTAGCAGCCAGCTTACAATTCCTCACCGCACCTATAAGCCTGATTAAGAGAATAGCTAACGCAAAATTGGGTAACATATCTTTAAAGCCTGAATTCAAATTGTTTAAATACGTTCTCATTCCCCTTATCGTGATCTTGATATTTTGTGCGTTGTATAGTACTGCCAATAAAGTCTTTGCTAAATATTTGGAAATATTCAGTAACAGTATCCTGTCCTATTTAAATAGCCTCATCATTTTCTTTTTTGCTGATCTAAATTTACCCAGGATCTTGCACCTTTTTCTCGGTATCACATTTACTGCCGCAGTGGTCTTCAAATTCAGTAGTAATATTGAAAAAAATGAACTGGAGCAGCATGAACAGATGTTACGGAGGAGAAAAAAACGCGATAGTCTTTCTGTAGGCCAGGAGTTCATCGCAATTTTTGCAGGCAATTTATACCAGAGAAAGATGGCGCTAAAAACAGAAAATATCATCGGCATACTCTCCTTCTCTGCCCTAAACCTGCTTTTATTATTCTTAAATAGCATAGACATCAGCACATTATGGCTAGCCAAGGCAGACAGCTTAACCTCAACCAACTATTCGGCCGAGCTGCATGAAGGAACAAATGCATTAATATTCAGCATCCTTATGGCCATGATGGTTATCCTTTACTTTTTTAGCGGCAACCTAAACTTCTATAGTAAAAACAAAACTATCCGTTTATTAAGCTACATCTGGATTATCCAAAATGGGTTTCTGGTACTTTCAGTTTTGCACCGCGATTATAATTACATCAGCATGTATGGATTAACCTACAAACGAATCGGTGTACTTGTTTTTTTACTGCTCTGCAGCATAGGCCTTGCTACAGTTTATCTTAAAGTAGCAAGACAAAAGACTTTCTTTTATCTCTGCAAAGTTAACGGGGCCATTTGGTATATATTACTGCTGGTTTTGGGATTGGTGAATTGGGATGTGTTTATCGTAAACTACAATATCCGCAATGAATCTTCTATCCGGCTGGATCTTGATCATTTAACAGACATGTCAGATAAGACCTTACCCCTACTTATCAAAAACAAAGAAATGCTCAAATCTTATCTTCCTTTAAAACGCTACCGCTATTTAAGTAACATTGTTGTAGATACCAGTACAACTGTACTTTCTAAACAACAAGCGCAAGATTTGGAACAACAAGGACAAATTACAGCCTTTGAAGATGAATTAAGCGCACGCAGGGAAAGCTTTGAACATAATTACGCACAAACTTCATGGCTTTCCTGGAATTATCCAGATTGGCAAACACATCAGTTTTTTCAAAAAAAAGAATAAATAGATCACATAAATTACCACAAACACTAAAATTGAATTTTTAAAACCAATCTGAAATAGTAGATTTGAGCAAATTTTTTAGCAAATGAATATCCACGAATATCAAGGTAAAGAAATACTTAAAAGTTTTGGTGTTGCCGTACAAGAAGGCATTGTTGCCGAAACTGTTGAACAAGCTGTAGAAGCTGCAAAGAAAATGAAAGTTGATTACAACTCTGACTGGGTGGTAATTAAAGCGCAAGTACATGCAGGCGGAAGAGGTAAAGGCGGAGGCGTTAAGCTTGCCAAAAACCTTGACGAAGTAAAACAAAGGGCTACCGATATTTTAGGAATGCAATTGGTAACTCCACAAACCAGTGCTGAAGGTAAAAAAGTACATAAAGTACTTGTTGCTCAGGATGTTTATTATCCAGGCGCCTCAGAAACAAAAGAGTTTTATGTGAGTGTACTTTTAAACCGTGCAAACGGCCGTAACATCATCATGTATTCTACAGAAGGTGGAATGGATATTGAAGAAGTTGCAGAACATACCCCGCACTTAATCTTCAAAGAAGAAATTGACCCTAAAGTAGGTTTACAAGGATTTCAGGCACGTAAAATTGCGTTTAACCTTGGTGTAAGCGGTGCTGCTTTTAAAGAAATGGTAAAATTTATTACTGCGCTTTATAAAGCTTATGACGCTACAGATTCTTCTATGTTTGAGATCAACCCGGTATTAAAAACTTCTGATGACAAAATCATTGCGGTAGATGCTAAAGTTGATTTGGATGAAAACGCATTGTTCCGTCATCCTGATTATGCAGCAATGCGTGATAAACTGGAAGAAGACCCAACAGATGTTGAAGCAAGTGAATCAAACCTTAACTATGTAAAACTAGACGGAAACGTAGGTTGTATGGTTAACGGTGCTGGTTTAGCTATGGCTACTATGGACATCATTAAAATTGCCGGTGGCGAGCCTGCAAACTTCTTAGACGTTGGTGGAACTGCAAATGCACAAACTGTAAAAGCTGGTTTTAACATCATCCTTAAAGACCCTAACGTAAAAGCTATCCTGATTAACATCTTTGGTGGTATTGTACGTTGTGACCGCGTTGCGCAGGGTGTAATTGATGCCTATAACGAAATTGGTGATATCCCTGTGCCAATTATCTGCCGTTTACAAGGCACAAACGCTGTAGAAGCTAAAAAACTAATTGATGATTCAGGACTTAAAGTATATTCTGCAATTGCATTGAAAGATGCTGCTGACTTAGTTACTAAAGTTTTAGCGTAAGAAATACTTAATTATAAAGCAGAGCTGGTTGTTCATTCAACCGGCTTTTTTTATGCCCTTAACCTAAAAAATCAGTAATACAAGAAAAGCCTCCTGCAATGAGTACAGGAGGCTTTCAAAAACCAAATATAAATTAAACGAGCAATACAAATATGAGAACTTTTATCAAATAATCCAACTAATTACATCAATTATTTATGCAATCGTTCTCAAAACACCAAAAATCCCTCAAAATAGACAAACAAAATCACCAAAAAATATTACAAAAACCACTTTATAGAAAAAAATACAAAAATTAGAGGCTAAAAAATCTACCTTAATCGTTTTTCAACAGAAAAATCAAGAAAAACCTCTAAAAAATAGCTTTAAAAAATACAGTCCAATAAAAAACCAAACAAATACCTTCCTGCCACTTAAAAACAATAAAACCGCAAAATAATTGCCGGAAATCCCTATTTTTGAAGCGCTCCACCATAAGTACCATGATTAAAAGAGAAAAAATAAAAAGCTTGTTGGAAACAACAACCTTCGATAGAGAAGTTACTGTAATGGGTTGGGTGCGTACTTTTCGCAACAACCAATTTATCGCACTAAATGATGGTTCCTGCATGGGAAACATCCAGATTGTAGTAGATTTTGCCAATACCTCAGAAGAATTGTTAAAACGCATTACCACTGGCGCTGCTATTGCCGTAACAGGGACTATAGTAGAATCTTTGGGTAAAGGACAGCGGGTTGATGTTAAAGCAACTACAATTGAAATATTAGGTGATAGTGATCCTGAAAAATTCCCTTTGCAGCCAAAAAAACATAGCCTTGAGTTTTTAAGAGAGATTGCACACCTGCGCTTCCGTACCAATACTTTCAATGCAGTATTTAAAGTCCGTCATGCCCTGGCTTTTGCCATCCACAAGTTCTATAACGAAAGAGGCTTTGTTTATATGCATACTCCGGTAATTACTGCATCGGATGCAGAGGGTGCCGGAGAAATGTTTAAAGTAACTACATTAGATTTCGACAATACCCCTCGCACCGAAGATGGTAAAGTTGATTTTTCAGAAGATTTCTTCGCACGCGCTACAAACCTTACTGTATCCGGTCAGCTGGAAGGTGAACTTGCAGCAATGGCTTTTGGACAAATCTATACCTTCGGTCCTACTTTCAGGGCAGAAAACTCCAACACTACCCGTCACCTTGCAGAGTTTTGGATGATTGAGCCAGAAGTTGCTTTTGCCGACCTGGAAGACAATATGCAGTTAGCCGAGGACATGATGAAATTTGTGATCAGCTACGCTTTAGAAAACTGTAAAGAAGAAATTGATTTTCTAAACAACCGCTTGCTGGAAGAAGAAAAGTCCAAACCTCAAAATGAGCGCAGCGAACTTACCCTTATTGATAAGTTAAACTTCTGCCTTGACAATGACTTTGAAAGATTAACCTATACAGAGGCCATCAGGATTTTAAAATCTTCTAAACCCAACCAGAAAAAACAATTTAAATATTTAATTGACGAGTGGGGAGCCGATTTGCAGTCAGAACATGAACGCTTCCTGGTTGAAAAACACTTTAAAAAACCAGTAATCCTAACAGATTATCCTGCAGATATTAAATCTTTCTACATGCGCCAGAATGAGCCGGATGAGCAAGGCAGACAAACTGTTGCGGCAATGGACATCCTTTTCCCTGGTATAGGAGAAATGATTGGAGGCTCACAGCGTGAAGAACGTCTTGATCTTTTAACTAAACGGATGGAAGACATGAACATTCCGCAAGAAGAGCTTTGGTGGTATCTTGATACCAGAAGATTTGGCTCTGCTCCTCATGCAGGTTTTGGCCTGGGTTTTGAGCGTCTCGTTTTATTTGTAACCGGAATGACCAATATCAGAGATGTTATTGCCTTTCCAAGGTTCCCGAAAAACGCAGAGTTTTAATAAAATACGGTTGGTTAGTTACAAGCTAACCAACCAAATAAATACCCCTTCCTATGTTAGTTAAAATCTATCCCGAAAATCCCAATCCCAAAGCTATTGAGCAAGTGGTAGAGGTACTTAAAAAAGGGGGATTGATTATCTACCCTACAGATACCATTTATGGACTTGGCTGTGACATCACCAACCAAAAAGCCATAGAGAAAATTTGCCGCATCAGAGGTATCAAACCAGAGAAAGCAAATTTCTCTTTCATTTGTTCTGACTTAAGCCATATTTCAGATTACGTAAAGCCAATTGATACCACCGTTTTCAGGTTGTTAAAGAAAGCGCTCCCTGGCCCTTTCACTTTTATTTTCAATGCCAGCGGAAACGTACCTAAACTACTGAGCTCCAATAAAAAAACAGTCGGTATTCGTGTACCAGACAATGCTATAGCGCGTGAAATTGTAAAGGTTTTAGGAAATCCAATCCTCTCTACCTCTATTAAGGACGATGATGAATTACTCGAGTATTCTACAGATCCGGAATTGATCCATGAAAAATACGAAGACCTTGTAGATTTGGTTATTGATGGTGGTTATGGCGATAATGAGGCTTCTACAGTAGTAGATTGTACCTCGGGCGATTTTGAAATCATCAGACAAGGTAAAGGGATTTTGGCCGACTACCTTTAGCATCGGCCTAATCTCCTAATAGAAATACTATTTAAAGTCTTTCATAAATTCAGCTATATCTTCTGCGGTTGCAGCCTTAGCAAGGGCTTTCACAAAGGCAGTTCCAATAATAGCACCGTTGGCATATTTACAAGCCTTATCAAAAGTAGCCTTATTGCTGATCCCAAAGCCAATCATTGTAGGATTGTTAAGCTCCATGGCTTTAATCCTCGCAAAATAGCTTTCCGTGGCATCAGATACATTCAGGTCTTTACCTGTTGTTGCAGAAGAAGACAACAAATAAATGAAACCATTACTGATACTATCTATCTTATGGATCCGCTCCAGTGATGTCTGTGGGGTTACCAAAAATATATTACTCAAACCATTTTCCAGAAAGGTATCTTTATAAAACTCTTCATATTCTACCATGGGCAAATCAGGAACAATGCATCCGTCTACCCCAACAGCAGCACAAGCTTTACAAAAATTTTCTACGCCATACTGCAAAACAGGATTTACATACCCCATCAACAAGACCGGAATGGTTACTTTTTTACGCAAATCCTTTAATTGCTCAAAAAGCAGGTTTAAATCCATACCATGGTCAAGCGCAAGTTTACTGCTGGCCTGTATCACCGGCCCGTCTGCAACCGGATCCGAATAAGGGAAGCCAATTTCAAGCATATCTGCTCCGGCAGCCTCCAATGCCTCCGCAATCCGCACCGTATCTCCCAGATTAGGAAAACCGGCTGTATAATAAATAGAAAGGATATTGTGCTTTCTTTTCTCAAATAACTGATTGATTCTATTCATCTTAAAGATTAAAATATTTCATATACGTATCCATATCCTTATCTCCCCTTCCAGATAAGCAAACCACCACATTTTCGCCTCCTGCAAAAACCATTTTTTCCAGGTAAGCCAATGCATGCGCACTCTCAATTGCAGGGATGATGCCTTCCTTCTGGGTAAGCAGCAAGCCCGCATCCAGTGATTCTTCATCGGTAATAGAAACATACTTTGCACGTGTGGTTTTAAACAAATGTGCATGTTGGGGGCCAATTCCAGGATAATCCAATCCCGCAGAAACAGAATGTGGCTCTACCACTTGTCCGTCTGCTGTTTGCATTAAAATACTTCTGCTGCCATGTAGCACGCCCTCTTTTCCTAAAAATGTAGTTGCAGCAGAAAAACCACTACTCACACCTTTGCCCGCTGCTTCTACCGCTATTAACTTTACATTTTCATCATCAATAAAATGATAAAACATGCCCATCGCATTACTTCCACCACCAACACAAGCCAAAACGTAATCCGGTTGTTCAGAACCCGTTTGTTCCAGTAATTGCCTTTTGGTTTCCTCAGAAATGATGGATTGAAAAATAGCCACCATATCAGGATAAGGATGCGGACCAACTACAGATCCAATAATATAATGCGTATCAACCGGATTATTTATCCAGTCGCGCATCGCCTCATTGGTGGCATCTTTTAAAGTCTTGCTCCCAGAAACTGCCGAAACAACCTTTGCGCCAAGCATTTTCATCCTGGCTACATTTGGTGCCTGGCGCTGAATATCCACTTCGCCCATATAAATCACACATTCCAGTCCGCGTAGCGCACATACTGTAGCTGTAGCTACCCCATGTTGTCCCGCACCAGTTTCAGCAATAATCCTTTTTTTACCCAGTTTTTCTGCCAATAAAATCTGTCCAATCGTATTGTTGATTTTATGAGCCCCCGTGTGGTTCAAATCTTCTCTTTTCAAAAAGATATTTGCATTGTACTTTTCAGACAAACGTTTAGCCAAATACAGTGGCGATGGCCTTCCAACATAATCCTTTAGTAAAGCATGAAATTCCTTTTGAAAATCTGCATCATTAATGATTTGAAGATAATTCTGCCTCAATTCTTCTACATTGGGATACAACATCTCAGGGATATATGCTCCCCCAAAATCGCCATAATATCCCTTTTCATTTACAAAATAACTCATAATTGTATTTTAAATTCACCCAATTTATCTATGTCCTTTAGTCCCGGCTCAAGTTCAAACCTGCTGTTCACATCTACAGCGTACAAACGCTCATCATTTACCCTAAATAATTCCTGCGCATTGTCTAATCCAATACCGCCACTTAAAAAGAAAGGCTTTAACAGCTGATATTTTTCCAATAAACGCCAATTAAAAGCCTTTCCAGATCCGCCATGTTCAGCTGTTTGCGTGTCAAACAAAAAGTAGTCAGTTACATCATAATAATCATCAAGCTGGTCAAAATCAAAAGATTCATCAATTCCAAAAGCCTTAATCACCTCTACCCCGCTCTCTTTCAAGGCGGCGCAGTAGGCCACACTTTCCTTGCCATGCAACTGTACCGCTTTTAGCCCATACGCAACTATCTTTTCTTTCAGTACTTCCAACTGTTCATCCACAAAAACGCCAGTAGCTTTAATGGCTTCCGGAATATGCTTTATGAAGTCAGGATTCAGGTCTGCCACAAACCTTTTAGATCCGGGGAAGAAAATAAATCCCATATAATCCGGTTCAAGGGCAACCACATCCGCAATATTTTCGGGAACTTTCATTCCGCATATTTTTAACTTAACACTCATGAAATCAGCTTTTTAAAACTACCCAAAGCCTTTTTATTCATCAAGGACTCCTCTGCATCGTAAAAACAATCTGCAAAAGAGCGCGTATCGTCTATAGTTTGCATGGCCAGTGCCGCATTACAAAGCACCACATTATGTTGCGCATCGGTACCCTCCCCATTCAATACATCCATAAAAATCTTTGCCGAAGACGCTACGGTATCACCTCCTGTAATTTGGTTTTCAGCCAGTAAATCAAAGCCCAGATCAGCCACCTTAATCAGCGCCTCACCTCTTTTGCTAAAAGTCTTAACATCGCAAGTCAATGAAAGTTCATCAAAACCATCCACAGCATGCAATATGGTATAATTTTTATCTGTATCCTGATATAAGTAGGCATACAAACGTGCCAGTTCCAAACTAAATACACCCACAATCTGGTTTTTAGGCTGTGCAGGATTGCACATAGGCCCAAGCATATTAAAGAAAGTTTTAACCCCAAGTTCCTTTCTAATTGGTGCTACAGTTTTCATGGCCGGGTTAAATAATGGCGCATGGATAAAACAAATCCCGGCCTGTTCAACACTCCTTTTTAAAACCTCCGGGTCACCAGAAAACTTATAGCCAAGGTATTCCATCACGTTAGAAGAACCACAGCCAGACGAAACCCCATAATTACCATGTTTAGCTACCTTATGTCCGGTTCCGGCAACTACAAAAGAAGCCAGAGTAGAAATATTGAAAGTATCTTTACCATCTCCACCCGTACCACATAAATCTACCAATTCAAAATCAGAAAGATCAACCTTAATACAAAGGTCAAGCATGGCATCCCTAAAACCCTGCAGCTCCTGCACCGTAATGTTCCGCATTGCAAAGGCCGTAATAAAGGCTGCAATTTGCGAGGTATTGTATTCTCCCAGGGCAATAGCCGTTAAGATTTTTTGTGCTTCGGCCCGGCTAAAGCTCTTGTTTTCAAATAAGTGGTTTAATATTTTCTTCATGGTTATAAAACAAAAAGGGTTGCTTCTCAGCAACCCTCAACATATCTTTTATATAAAAAATAAACGTACAAAAAAGGGTTACACTACGCTGCTGCGTTGTGCCACCACCAATTGTTAAGTCCGTTTGTTAGTATCATTAAAGCAAATATGGAATAGTTTTGGCAAAGCAGCAAATCTTTTTAAAAAAAATGAGAAAATACTGTAAGTTGACATGCTGGTCTTTACCTTTATTCAGGGCTAAGATACGAGGAGACGAAAAGTGTTTTCTTATTTTTTCTTACCCGTACCCCTAATAAATTCTAAAATATAGGTATACAGTGGGTTCCTCCCAAAAATCATTTGTGTAATCATACCCACATGCTTTTTATTCTTAATCACATGCAATTCAGCTTTAATGTGCTGGGCAAGCAGCGTATCATACATTCGTCTCGATTGCAATTGTATAGCAGGGTACGTTTTTGAACCATAAAAAATTAAGTGAGGATTGCGAATCTGATCAGCGTAGTGCAAAGGAGATCCCATTTCCCAAACTGCCGGATCTGCAGAAAAAGTATGCAGAAAATTGTAGTAATTGCCATCTTTCTCCGCTTTACTAAGGTACTCCAGCATATCTAAACCAAATGGGTCGTTTAAAATCAAACCTTTCACAGGATTTGTATTTATTCCCGAACCTAAAAAATATTGAGGATCAGCATTGATCAATTCAGCCAAATGAGCGCCTGCAGAGTGCCCCATTAAAAAAATCTTGTCAGGATTGCCACCATAGGTTGGGATATTTCTTACAACCCAACCAACCGCGTCTGCGCAATCCTGTGCCATTTCCCGATACTGCACCTCAGGTGCAAGGCGGTAATTTATGGTCACAGCAACCATGCCCTTTCTAGCCAGGTTTCTTGCCAGCCACCAATAAATATCCTTTTTACCAGTGCTCCATGAACCTCCATGGATAAAAACAACAACCTCTTTGGCTGCCATACCTTTTTTATAGTAGACATTTAATTGTCTGCGAAGATCGTTCTTAACGGTATAATTAATGTCCTTTTTAACCTTTACCCCAGCAAAAGAAGTAGAAATCTGGATCATAAAAATAAGCAGCAGTATATTTTTCAAACAGGTTATTTTAAATTAAAGGATTCTTCTCTTTTTTGTAATGGTTAAAAACCAGCTTATCCGCCAGCGAAGGCAGCAATTTATTTAGCCATACTGTAAGCTTCCCTTGCCCTGTCATCACCAGTGTACGTTTACGGGCCCCAATGCCTTCAGCAATATTCTTAGCAACTTCCTCTGAAGTCATCATTTTACCCTCTTCCATATTCGTATCCCCATGTGATGATCCATCTTTAGCCAAGGCTGTAAACCTAATATTTGAAGCTGTAAAACCCGGACAAGCTACCATAACATGTACGCCTTTTTCCCGCAATTCTAACCTAAGTGACTCCATAAATCCATTCATTGCAAATTTAGAAGCAGAGTATCCACTTCTTCCCGGCAAACCCCGGTAACCTGCAATGGAAGATACACCAACAATGGTACCTTTTGTTTTTACCAGTTCAGGCAAAGCATATTTTGTGCAGTACACAGTACCCCAAAAGTTTACATCCATCAGGTTCTTCAAGACCGAGAGGTCCAGATCAGCAAATAAAGCACGCATAGACAAACCTGCGTTATTAATGAGGATGTCAATTTTGCCAAAAGTCAGCATACCCTGCTTAACCAGCATTTTACAATCTTCCTCATTACTCACATCAGCCTGTACCGCTACGGCCTTTACGCCAAACCGCTCCCCCAATTCAGAGGTAATCTCGCATAGCGTTACATATTGCCTTGCTGCAAGCACCAGGTTTGCCCCTCTTTTGGCAAATTCTTCAGCACAAGCTTTTCCAATACCAGAAGATGCACCTGTAATGATGACTACCTTATCCTTAAAATCCATGATAAATTATTTTATAATTGAGTTTTCATAAGGAACCCTGGTTACAATGGAGCGTCCCAGTGTAATTTCATCCGCATATTCCAGTTCACCCCCAAAGGCAATCCCTTTTGCTATAGTGGTGATGGAAATTTGAAATTCCTTTAATTTTTTATACAGGTAAAATAATGTGGTATCCCCTTCCATGGTTGCACTCAGCGCTAAAATCACTTCCTTTACAGGTGTAGTGGCTACCCTTTGCACCAAAGAATCAATAAATAAATCTGATGGTCCAATGCCGTCCATTGGCGAGATCAGTCCCCCTAGCACATGATAAACACCAAAATATTGCGAAGTATTCTCCACCGCCATTACATCCCGTGTATCCTCTACCACACAAATTACCTCCTTATCTCGTTTTACAGACATACAAATTTCACAGATATGATTATCCGAGATATTGTGGCAAATGTTACAGTGTTTAATTTCCTGCTTCAGCTTTATAATGCTGTTCCCAAACAAATCTACTTCTTCTTGCTCCCTGTTCAATAAATGTAATACCAGTCTCAATGCTGTCTTTTGCCCCACCCCAGGTAGTTTAGCAAACTCAGCTACGGCACTCTCAAGCAGTTTAGAAGAAAAATTCATTCAGCAAATTTAGCTAAAAATTGGATGTAATCAATTTACCTTTTCAGCCTTATTCTGGCCACTAATATTCCAGAAAAAGAACAGGGTTTCATTTATTTTTCAGCTTAAGTATCCTGTTATCCATTTTTAAAAGATGAATTTCTTACATTTAAGACCTAAAAAATATACAAATGAGTCCAGCTATACTGCTATCCTTCCTTATTGGCTATTTTCTACTGCTAATTGTCATTGCCTTTGCCACCTCTAAAAAGTCGTCAGATAATTCTACCTTTTTTATTGCCAACAGAAATTCAAAATGGTACCTGGTCGCTTTTGGGATGATTGGTACTGCGCTGTCTGGCGTTACTTTTATTTCCGTTCCCGGAGAGGTCGGTTCGCCAGCCGGAAACCAGTTCCAGTATTTTCAATTTGTACTCGGAAACGCAATAGGCTTCATCATCATTGCCACGGTATTACTGCCGCTCTATTACCGCATGAGGTTAACATCCATCTACAGCTATATAGAACAGCGCTTAGGCTATTACAGTTACAAAACTGCCGCAAGCATCTTTTTAATCAGCCGCACCATAGGTTCAGCCTTTCGTTTATACCTGGTAGTTATTGTATTGCAACGTTTTATATTCGATAGCTATGGCATCCCATTTTGGGTTACCGTACTCATTTCATTAGGGTTAATCTGGTCTTATACCTTTAAAGGCGGATTAAAAACCATCATCATTACCGATACGTTACAAACATTTTTCCTTGTTCTTTCCGTATTCCTGACCCTATATTTTATATGCGATAGCCTTAATTTAAATCTTCCACAATCTTTTGAAACCATTAAAAACAGTGGTTATGCAAAAATCTTCTTCTATGAAGATTTCCTCACCAACCCCTTCCACTTCAGCAAAGCATTAATAGGCGGTATTTTTGTAACTATTGCAATGACCGGGCTTGACCAGGATTTGATGCAAAAAAACCTAAGCATGGGTACCATTAAAGAAGCCCAAAAAAACATGTTTACCTTTACAGGCGTATTTGTGGTGCTAAATATTTTCTTTTTAAGTGTTGGCGCATTGTTGTACATCTATGCAAGTAAAAATGGTATTGCCATCCCATTAGACCATGTTACCGGTAAACCACGCACAGACTTCCTGTTTCCAGAAATTGCCTTAAACCATTTGGCCGTCATTCCTGCCATTGTATTTATGCTGGGCTTAACCGCAGCTACTTTTGCCACAACAGATTCTGCTTTAACCGCCCTAACCACTTCATTCTGTGTAGATTTCTTACAAATGAACAAAGGTGACAACCAAAATTCTAAAGCAGCTGTAAACAAACGTCATGTGGTGCACGTTGGGTTTTCCATCCTGATGTTTTTAGTAATTATCCTTTTCAATGCTGTAAATGATGAATCTGTTGTAAAAGGCATTTTTAAGGTCGCTTCTTATACTTACGGACCACTTTTAGGATTGTACAGTTTTGGCTTATTTGTAAAAAACAGAGGACTTCATGATAAATTGGTACCTTTTATGTGTATCATATCCCCGGCAATCTGCTATTTGCTGGATAAAAACTCCGAAACATTACTCGGAGGATATAAATTCAGTGTAGAATTGATTTTAGTGAATGGACTAATTACTTTTATCGGATTACTGATGATCAGCAAAAAAACAGATCAACAAACAAGATTTTAACACCAAAGGAATGACGAGCGACGAGAAAATAAGAAGTGCATTTGAAAATAAAAACTGGCAGGAAATTAAAGTAACTGATTCCTGGCAGATCTTTAAAATCATGGCAGAATTTGTAGATGGCTTTGAAAAGCTTGCCAAAATAGGCCCATGTGTATCCATCTTTGGTTCTGCAAGAACTGCAGAGACCAATCCCTATTATGAAATTGCGGTAGAATGTGGCCGTTTACTTACAGAACGTGGATACGGAGTGATCACAGGCGGTGGTCCCGGTATCATGGAGGCTGGAAATAAGGGTGCCCACATGAATGGTGGTAAATCTGTAGGTTTAAACATAGACCTCCCTTTTGAGCAGTTTCACAACAAATACATTGATCACAATAAACTGCTTGAATTTGATTATTTCTTTATCCGCAAGGTGATGTTCATGAAGTACTCCCAGGGATTCATTGTTCTTCCCGGGGGTATGGGCACTATGGATGAGCTTTTTGAAGCAATTACCCTGATCCAGACTGGGAAAATTGCACGCTTCCCTATTGTACTTGTTGGCACTTCTTACTGGAGTGGCCTGGTAGACTGGATTACCAATACGATGTTGCAAAAAGAGCACAACATACATGCAGAAGATTTAAACTTATTTAGACTGGTAGATACTGCAGAAGAAGCCGCTGAACACATCTTCAGGTTCTACGACAAATACGTGCTTAAACCAAACTTCTAGGTCGTATTTAAAAATTGAATGCTGTCGCCTCCTCAAAATATAAGCCCATGAAAAAGGGCAATATTTTGTATGTCGTCTCATAGCATTCAATTTTTTAAATTACTGCAAAAACCTACAAAAAAAGGTGCCAACAAACGGATTCTCCCCAAATCCCGGCGTATTGTAAAGAATAAAAAACTTGTGCTAATAACGGTCCAAACCAGACACTCCCTAATCTGGACGGTTAAACTCATTTTGGATCTAGAAAGGTATCTTATTTCAGAAAAATTATAAATATGGTGAGACGACATGCAAAACATCGCCCCATTCCGGGCCTATGTTTTGATGAGGCGAACCATGTTTATAATTTTTTCCTACAAAAAACGCTAACCAAAATGGCTTACACCGCCAGAAACCACTAACTTCATGGCATCCGCTGCAGTCATATCAAGCGGCTTAATTTTCTCGTTTTTTACCACATACACTTGTCCGGCAAAAGAATAAGAAAAAGGAAAATAAACGATAGACTCCCCCGGCAAGCCAATAGCAGTTAAATCTCCCTGAGTTAAAAAACCTATTCGCTTCAAATCACCCTCAACCTCTACCAGTACCGGATGACTAAATTTCTTTTCATCACCCACAAAAGCCTCCGTAAGATCTTTAATGGAAGTATATATAAACTTTAAGATTGGCAATTTATCCATTGCCTTATGGAACCAGTTGTACATAGGCTCCGTAACAAAATTAGTTACGAAAATACCCGCCAGCATAATAATAGCCAAAACCAAAAACAACCCCAATCCAGGAATATTCTTACTTTCCCCTGTAATTGCATCAGCACCAAGGATGTTGTTCACATTCACCCAGCTGTCCACCGTAGTAACCGCCCAAATTACAATAAAGATACTTAGTCCAATAGGCAATACAATGATTAGGCCCTTGATGAAATAATTTAACAAAGCCCTTCCAATTCTGTTCATAACACAAAATTACTCATAAAAATACACTCGCTTTACCCTTTGAGAAATATTTGTCAATATTTCATAAGGAATGGTGTCAATTTGCGAAGCCAGCATGGCAATGGTAAGCACATCATTAAAAACCACCACTTCATCGCCGGTTTTCACTTCCATACCCGTAACATCCAGCATGCACATATCCATTGCAATAGAACCCACCGTAGCTGCCGGCTTACCGTTCACCAACATTTTGCCTATTCCATTTCCAAAACTCCTGCGGTAGCCATCTGCGTAACCTATTTTTACAGTCGCAATTTGCCCGCCCTGCGGCAACAAACCCCGGCGACCATAGCCAATGGTTTCCTGCGCAGAAACCTGTTTTACCTGGGTAACGGTAGTTTTTAAAACAGCAACAGTATGCAAACCCCTGTTCCCTTTCAAACCAGCATCAAAACCATACAAACCAATCCCAATCCTAACCATATCAAACTGTGCATCCGGATGGCGGGTAATGGCCGAAGTATTAGAAATATGCCTCATAAAGGCATAACCAAGTCCCAGACTTATCTTATTGCTTATTTCAATAAAGCGGTTAATTTGAATTTTAGTAAATTCATCATGCCGTTCATCCTCACTGGCAGCAAAATGCGAAAAGGCAGAAATCACCTTTAGCTGTCTCGATGCAGTAAGCACAGAAAGTAACTCCGGAAGATCAGGCTCCTCAAACCCCAGTCGGTGCATGCCGGTGTCAATCTTTAAATGCACTGGATAACCGATTGTTGAAGCTGGCAAGAAGCCTGCAAAAGCAGTTAAAATTTCCGGGTTATACAATTCAGGCTCCAGTTTATACTTTACAATAGCCTCAAATGCAAAAGGCTCAGGGCTCATCACCATTATAGGCATGGTAATCCCTGCTTTTCTCAGGGCAATCCCTTCATCCGCATAAGCTACCGCCAAATAATCAACTTTATGATATTGCAGCAGGTTGGCAATTTCAAAACTCCCGCTACCATAAGAAAATGCCTTCACCATGGCCATTACTTTAACCCCCGGTTTTAACCGTGCTTTATAAAAATGAAGGTTCCCAGCCAGTGCATTCAGGTCAATCTCCATTACCGTATCGTGTATCTTTTGCGTTAGCAGTTTACTGATACGTGAAAATTCAAACCTTCTGGCACCCTTTACCAGGATAGTTTCATTACTAAAGTGCTGAGTAGGAAAATCATTTATAAAATCCGGCGTATCCTGATAAAAGGAGGTTTCCATTTCAAAAAGCGAAGCACAGGCACTAATCTCAGGGCCAATACCTATCAGTCTGCCAATGTTTTTTTGCTTTAACAAAGCAGCAATTTCCCCATATAAAACCTGCCTGCTTTTTCCGGTTTCGTACAAATCAGATAAGATAACCGTTTTTTGCAGGTGCTGGTTCTGCTGATTTAAAAAATCCAAAGCGATTGCAAGCGAGGAGATATCTGCACTATAAGAATCATCTATTACAGAACACTGATTGATGCCGGTTTTTAACTCCAGGCGCATACTTACCAATGCAAGGGTTTCCAGGCGAAGGTCTGCTTCTTCGGGAGTGTAGCCCAGTGCCAGTAAAGTGGCCCAGCAAATTACACCATTTTCTACTGAAGCGCGGTCGCTGAAGGGAATAAGGCACTCTATTTCCTTCCCTCTAAAATTTGCCCTGATGTAACTTTTATGTTCAATAGGTTCTATAAAGAGCACCTGCAGATCGGCCGGATGCTGCATACTCCATGAAAACCTTGTTTTACCCGGCAAATCATTTTCAACAATCCCCAAAGTATATTCAGGAGCATAAATAAACAAGTCTGAATGCAAAAAGAGTTTTAATTTCTCTTGTAGTTTTTCTAAAGAAGAAGAGAAACCCTCTGCATGAGCTTCACCAATATTAGTCAAAATCCCTATTGTAGGCTGGATGATCCCTTCAAGTGCCTCCATCTCGCTTACGGTAGAAATACCCGCTTCAAAAATACCAAGTGTATGCTCAGGTTCAATTTGCCAAACCGATAAAGGGACCCCAATTTGAGAATTGAAACTTTTAGGACTCCTGATGATATTAAAATCAACTGCTAAAAGCTGGTATAACCATTCTTTTACCACGGTTTTACCATTACTACCAGTAATGCCTATTACAGGCAGACTGTGCCTGCTTCTTTTGAAAGCAGCAAGTTGCTGTAAGCTTTTTAAAACATCATCTACCAATAAAAAATTAGCATCAGGATAGATTTTAAAATAATCTGGTTCACTAATCACAAAATTTCTTATTCCATTTGCATAAGCATCTGCCAAAAAACCGTGTCCGTTTCTTTGTGCCATTAAAGCAAAAAACAAAGAACCTTCAGGATCTGCTACGCGTCTGCTATCTATAACCAGGCTGGTAATTTCCGAAGGCTGTTGTGCTGTAAAATCCTTAGCCTTTATAATTTCTGCTATAAGCTGTATGGAATAGTTGGTGCTGCTCATCACAGCAAATTTAGGAAATTAAAACAACTGAACTGATTTTGATGGAATGATAAGCACCAAAATAAAAAAAGCGAGTACAAACCTAAGTCCGTACCCGCAATCTAAATTAACGCTCTCACTACAAAAGTAGAAAATACTTTTTAACTACCAAATATAATTTACAAAATAAGTAGAGCATTAAGGAGTTTTAATTTATGGAAAGCGGCATTCCTTGATGCGACAAACCGAGACATCCACCTGAGAAAGCACATCTGCAACAAGAAATATTAAAAAAGATGGAAACCGAAAAATTATACGCTTAAAAACAACTTGTATAATTGAAATGAAAATAAGATATTCACGTGTATTCTACTAATATAGGATAAGACACAGGACTGACCCAAGCCATGTCCCATCCTTACTCGAAATGACTCCACCATGTCTCCACGATGAGTCCACCATGAGTCCACCTTTTTACTAGAAAAAACCTGGACTCATACTGCTCTCATATTTCCTGCACCACGGATTTACTCCGAGTCTGTCTAAGTCCTGTCTTGGAACAGTGGCCTATTTGTCTATGTCATCATCTGGCAGGTAATCAGATAAGCCAGTCATAAATTCTTCGATTTTATCATGAGGGACAGTGTAAGCTTTTAAGCTGATGGAACCGTCTGGCCTGGGTAGCATCTCAATGTTCACAATAAAATGATCATATGCATCATAACTGCATTTTTTGCGTTTCAACAGCTCTAATTCTGGTAGCGCCCGCTCAGCACCTAAAGCATTTTTAAAGGCAATTGCCTTTTTCAGTTCTGCCGCCATAGAAAAAGAATATTTATCTGCGATGTAAAAATTCCAAACCATCACACCAATTTTGCACTTCTCAAAAAAGGTTTCTTCAGTTTCTTCCACAGAGATAAACGGAGCTATAAAATTTTGTAATAATGCAGAATACGGAAGCTCTTGTCTCATATCTAAAATCTAATTAACAATTCATCATTGACTAATGTGTGCAATCAAAACATCAGCTACAGCAGAAAAGTTATTATTAAAATGATGACTTCCGGGGATCAGGATAGTTTTAATGCCCTGGTTTTCGAACTCCTTTCTTACTTTTGCTTCTTCCTCGGTTCCGAAAAAACAAACCAGATTAAGGTTCTTGATCTTTTTAGTCTCTGCCAGAACATTATAAGTGTCGTCATTGCTATTTAAGCTCAGCATGTCTGCAATATGGATTTCAAAATCAGCGGTCACATCTGGTGAAAGCGAAAGCAGGCCTGTAAGCTTTTCTTTTAAGTTTTTATTAAGCCGGCTCGCAATAAAGGGTAGCACTGATGCCCCAAAAGAATAACCTGCCAGTACAAATTTACCCTTCTCAAAGTGTTCCAGATAATAACTCAAAGCGTTACTCACGTCTGCCGTGGTACTTTCAGGAGTTTTTTCTTTCCAAAAGTATTTTTGTGCGTCCATGCCCGCTACCGAATAACCCTTTTTAGCTAAGGCTTCTGCCAGCGACTGGTCAAAACTTGTCCATCCCCCATCTCCTGAAATCATGAAAATCATTGGCAAATTATTTTTAACCGGTGCCGGTACCGCTACCGTTGCAAAATCCTGAGGCAATATTGCCGGATGCTGTTTTGGGCTAAGCTGAATACTTGGCTTTATCACTTTTGCTTCTGTAAATAACGGCGTGGCAAGTATTTTTTTATAAGCAGCATTCAATTGCGTAAGCCAACCGTCTGAAATTTTAAATCCATGCCCAACCTTAGGTAAAGTTATAAGCTCCGCCCTTGGTAGATCTTTTAAAAATACAGCTGTGGCTTCAAAAGGACACGTACTGTCTTTAACGCCATTAATTACCATAAATGGCGCTGTGAGCGTCTGCGTTCTTTCCAGGTAAAAAGACTTTCCTGGTTCTAATACATGTTGTGTAATGCCATTCCCTTTACATAAGGGCTTCTTCAATTCGATATCAGGACAAAATCCAATGGCGATAGCTCCTCTGAAGGTATTTGCAGGTGCCTGCGCCAGTATACCGTAAGCTAAAGTTGCTCCATAAGAATAGCCCATTAGCACTGGTTTGGTATAAGTTTCCATCTTATACTTTTTTTGGATCATTAAACTCAACTGCTCAAAGTCCGCAGCAGGGTAATAACATTCTGAATTGAGTTTGGCTAAAGAGTGGTTATAACGCCTTGCATCAATCCCTAAAACCAGAGCCCCCTGTCTACAAATATCTTTGGCCATATTTATAACCCCATGCTCCCATCCCCCATCACCTGAAACAAATAAGGCAACTGATGTTGGCGTGCCCTTAGGATGGTAAACAATAATTTTACCGAACCTGCCATAATTGATGGAGTCCTTCGTGATGGAAAAGGAATTTAAGGAAAAAAAAAGTAAACCTAAAAAAAGGACCAGACTTCGCTTCATGAGCTTAAATTTTCTATGAACAAAGATAGCGTAAAAGAGGTAGCTGTTGCTGAGTATTTCGTACTATTGTGTTATTGGAAACACCAGAAAAAAAGAAAGTCATTTTAGACAAGAGACAAGCGCATGCAAAGGCAGAGTCTTATTGTGCTTATCAGGAACGTGCACAACAGGAAGTAAGAGATAAACTCTACGATTGGGGTTTGCACCACAACGAAGTGGAGCAAGTAATTTCTGAACTCATTGTGAGTAATTTTTTAAATGAAGAGCGGTTTGCCCAGGCCTATGTGTCTGGAAAGTTTAACATCAAACGATGGGGAAAGGTTAAAATTAAACAAGGGCTAAAGTTTAAAAAGGTGCCTGAAAAAATGATCACAAAGGCATTAAATGCGATTGACTACGATGATTATCTGCAGGCTATTTTAACCACAGCAGAAAAAAAAGCTCCTTTTATCACAGAAAAAGATCCCTATAAAAAGAAAAATAAGCTGGTAACCTACCTCATCGGGAAAGGTTTTGAAAGTAATCTCATTTATGAAATATTGAAGTCCAACGACTTACCATAATACCGATTTTTATTATTAAAAATAACTTGACAGTAATATAAAAGTATTTATATTTGCAATCCCAAACGGAAACAAGGTTACTAACCTTGCTACAAATGGAAAAACATCGGATGATGTTAACAACAAATGCGAAAGTAGCTCAGTTGGTAGAGCACGACCTTGCCAAGGTCGGGGTCGCGAGTTCGAATCTCGTCTTTCGCTCTAAATACATTCCTACCAGGATGTATTTAATACAGAATTTATCAAAGCGGTTTACCGCAGATAAAATCTGCTCGGATGGTGGAACTGGTAGACACGCAGGACTTAAAATCCTGTGACCTTAAAAGTCGTGCGGGTTCGATTCCCGCTCCGAGTACTTAAAAACAGCGAAAAGCCGATCAAATCCTGATCGGCTTTTTGTTTGGTAGGGTATTGGCGAAATAGCCGTTCGCACTTATCCTGTAATGCTCAATGATTGTATTAATTCATCATCTATTTCTAAATGATAACTCAATACAATAGGGCTTCCCTCAAAATTTCCTGAAACTTCTACTTTTAAAATGCTTTCTTGTTCTTCAAAACTTACAGGCTTCATTGAAGCTTTGTATCGTTTATTGGCGTCTGCGATCCAATGTTCTATTTCTTTTCGTCCTTTGTGCGTTTTACCTTCATCAAAAACTACGGCTGTTTCGGAAAAGCAATTTGCGTAAGCAATCCTATCAAAGTTGTTTTGTGTTTTTACTAAATCTGATATTACTTTCGGTAGGTTCATTTTTTTCAATTTGAGATTATTAAATAGTGGGTACAGTACCACCGTCAATTACAAAATTTGTTCCTGTGAGGTAGTTTGCTCTTGGCGATACCAAAAAGCCAACCAGTTCAGCGACTTCTTCCGGCTCGGCAGGCCTGCCATAAGGAATTCCGCCAAGCGCATCCATCACACTCTTTTGTGCCTCCTCAACAGAAATATTTGACCCCAGGGCGATCCTCTCCAAAAAAGCTTCTGTTGCGGTGGTTTTTATCCATCCAGGAGAGACAGTTAGGACGCGAATACCTTTTGGCGTAACTTCATTTGAAAGACTTTTACTATAATTGATCAATCCTGCTTTTGCAGCTGCATATGGCAAAGTAGAATTATATAGGGGTAGTTTACCTTGAATAGAGGCTATGTGTATGATAACACCGCTTTTTTGATCGATCATCTTTGGTAAAAATCCTCTGTCCAGTCTAACTGGAGCAAGTAAATTAGCTTGCAGAGTCGATTCCCAATCTGTGTCGGTTAATGCATTAAAACCACCAGCTGGTGTTTGAGAAGAACCCAGATTGTTCACAAGGATATCTAGCTTTCCATAAGTGGACAACACTTCGTTAACTACTTTTTGTGCACCTTCCGCCCTGCTTAAATCGGCAGGAATGAAATGCAGCTGATTGTTTTCTTTTTCCGGTGCGTTTCTTGCGGTAATAATAACCCTTGCTCCGGCTTGTAAAAGCCTTTCTGAAATTGCTTTTCCGGCTCCTTTTGTACCTCCTGTTACCAAGGCAATCTTGCCCGACAACTCATTGTTGAAATTAAATTGTTCCATTTTTAAGATTATTTACAGGGCAAAATTGGTGTGTAAAAACAGTTTGTACAAGTACGGAATTACGATTCATATAGGGATAAATTTATCCCCTATTGCGCAATTTGGAACATAGATGTAACTTTATAAAATGTACGAAAGAAAGATTCAGCCGAACCTAAATTGTGGACTTGACCTGATAGGTGAAGTACTTTATGGAAAGTGGAAGATCCGCCTGCTGTGGTTTATCAATGAGGGTCATAAGCGCCCAAGCGGATTGCAACGCAAAATTCCAGACGCTTCACGCAGGGTTTTGAATATTCAGTTGAATGAATTGGAAAAACATGAACTGGTTACAAAAAAAATTTATCCCGTTGTGCCGCCAAAGGTAGAATACAGCCTTACCGAATTTGGTAAGACTTTAATCCCCGTGATTGCCGCATTAGGACAATGGGGAGATGAACATCAGGAACGTCTGCGTGACATGATTTTGAAACAAATTACACCACCCTTCTTCACTAAATTGACCTCAGCGGATTTAAATGATCCGGAATTGGAATTAGCTGACTGACTTCATCCGCTACTGGCGGAAGTCTTAAGGTTTGCAGCGGGATAATACCCGACCATATCGGTAACGGTTTATCCTCCGCATCATCATTAGGCATTCCTTCCCTAATTTTCGCCGAAGCCTCTGCGAGGTTAAAGGCCAAAACCGCTGTCCTGCGTATCTCACTCACCGTCACCGGCCGAAGATAATTCCAGCTGCCGGGCACTACCTTGTCAATCAGCCACTCAAAGGAATCAAGCTTTTCCTGCTCAGCCTCTATCTTCTCAGCCTTGGCAAATATCACTACGGAACGGTAATTCACAGAATGGCTCAATGCGGATTTGGCAACAACAAGGGAATCTGCCAGCATTACCGTAATGCAAACTGGTATCCCTTTAACCAATTCCCTTATAAAATGACTCCCTACTGAACCATGGATATAAATCTTATCTCCGTACCGCACAAATGAGGTGGGAATAGCATAGGGCTGATTATCCATAGCATAACTTATGGTGCAGAAGAGCGCTTCATCCAATATCGGATAGATATTTTCAGCATCAAAATTTGCCCGTTTAGCCGCCCGGCTCGGGATGAGGTGATTGCTTGTTTTTTTCATTTTATTTTCTTTTCAACAAAGTTGTATCTTTATTGGACGCCTTTAACCATCCAATTTTCACAAAACAAGTAGTCCGGTTATGCACCCATTCTTCTCCACCCTTCATTTAACCAAAGGCGATGCCGCAGCGCTATATTTACAATTGGCCAAACAATTAACCGCTGCAATTACAGAAGGCATACTACTACCTGCAACGCAATTACCAGGTTCAAGATATTTGGCTCAATTACTTTCTGTTCATCGCAAAACCGTGATTAGAGCTTATGATGACCTACTGGCCCAGGGTTGGCTGGAAAGTAAAACGGGAAGCGGCACTTTTGTAGCAGGCCATTTACCAGTAATTAAGCCTGAGAAACTGGGGAAGAAAATTCAAAATACGGGAGATCCTTTGCTGATAGCAGGTTTTCATTTTGAGCAAGCCGATCACTTAGCACGCAAGTTTATTAAGGAACAGACCAGCTACCATCTGGATGATGGTTTCCCTGATGCCCGCCTGGCACCCTTGCACGACTTATCCAGAGCCTATCGTACACAATTGATTATGGGCAACACTTATCATCGTTTAGGCTACGACGACCCGCAGGGCTCAGCCTGGCTAAGAGAACAATTGGCTGCTCACTTTAGCGAAACCCGTGGAATGAAAGTAACTGAAGACAACATCTTGATTACACGAGGCACTGTGATGGGTTTATATTTGGCCAGTACGGCTTTAATAAGGCCTGGCGACAATGTAGTAGCAGCTGCGCCGGGATGGACAAGTGCAAACAATAATTTTTTGCAGGCTGGAGCTAATTTGTTACAAATAGCCGTAGATGAATATGGCATCAATACAGATGAATTGGAAAAGATCTGTAAAAAAAAGAATGTACGTATGGTTTATGTGACTTCTCACCACCATTACCCGAGCAGTGTAAGCTTACGGGTAGAACGGCGCATACAGCTATTGCAGTTATCCTCAAAATATGGCTTTATTATTTTTGAAGACGATTATGATTATGACTTTCATTATCTAAACAAACCTTTATCGCCTTTAGCTAGTGCAGACGAGGCAGGTACGGTTTTGTATTGCGGATCGTTCACCAAAACAATATCGCCTGCTTTTAGGGTTGGCTATCTGGTGGGTTCCGCTAATGTGATTGCGCAACTAGCCAGACTAAGGCGGATTGTAGACCGACAAGGAGATACCATGTTAGACAATGCGATGGCCGAGCTATTGCAAAATGGTATTATTCAGCGCCATTTGCGCAAGTCCCTCCGCGTGTACCGGCAAAGACGTGATACCTTCTGTAACTTACTGAAAAGCGAATTAAACAGCTACCTGAATTTTGTTCTACCAGAAGGCGGCCTGGCGGTCTGGACAACTTTTGAACCAGCTATAGACCTGGTTAAACTTGCAAAAGAGGCACGAAAAAAGGATCTTTCTTTTTCTGACGGAAAGATTCATCGTTCGCCATTTTATCAGCTAAACTCAACCAGGCTGGGCTTTGCCTCCTCTAATCTTGATGAATTAGCACAATCTGTAGATATCTTGAAGCGGCTACTTACAAACCATTAATTTAAAGTCAATATTCCTTGCGGATAGCCATACCACGCTACCCACAAAGAACAATAAACTTATTTACGGTTGCTGTTAAGCCATTCAATCAACTTTTGGGCAACTGCTACTGAAGAACCAGGATTTTGTCCGGTAATCAGGTTTCCATCCTGTAAAACGTAACTGCCCCAATCTGAAGTTTTTGAATAGATGCCACCCAGTTTTTTCAATTCATCTTCCACAAGATAAGGAACGATATTGGTCAGTTGAACGCCTTCTTCCTCAGTGTTTGAAAAACCAGTTACTTGTTTACCTTTTACTAAAGGAGAGCCATCTTCATTTTTCACATACCTTAAAACACCTGGAGCGTGACAAACTGCTGCAACAGGTTTCCCTTTTCTATAAAACGACTCTATTAAAGCTATTGAGGATTGATCATTCGTTAAATCCCACAGTGGACCATGCCCTCCAGGATAGAAAACAGCATCATAATCTTCTTCTTTTACCTCGCTCAATTTAAGGGTATGCGATAATTTTTCCTGTAGTTCCTCATCAGCATCAAAACGTTTTGTGGCCTCTGTCTGAAAATCCGGAAGTTCGCTTTTTGGATCAAGAGGCGGACGTCCACCTAGTGGTGAAGCAAGGGTAATTTGAGCTCCTTGCGCAGCCAGGGCATAATATGGCGCAGCGAATTCTTCTGACCAAAAGCCAGTTTTAATTCCAGTATCGCCTAGTTTGTCGTGTGAAGTAAGTACTATCAGTACTTTAAAAATTGTTGTACTTGTCATGTCTTTTATACTTAAATGTTGATTTGCATTAACCAACCATTTCCAAATGGTTTTGTTTAACACATCACAAAGTTGATCTAAAATCACTGCATTATGATGTGACCTAAATCACAATAAGAAATGAGGGTATGCTTTGTGATGTACATCACACCAGTACATTTTGCAATGGACTTTATTAGCGCCAACAAAATGGATTATTATCTTTGTCTCTTTACATGATCCATCAGATATGAGCGCCCAGGATATTTTAAAATCGCACCTTAGCAAAACAGTTAGCCTGTCAGAAAAGGAGTTCGATTATATTTTTTCTCATTTTAAGCCAGTATCTTTTAAAAAAGGTGAAACGGTGATCAACCTGGGAGATCCTGTAAACCATGAATATTTTGTACTGGATGGATGCATCAAGACATTTTACATCAATGATGAACAAAAAATGTTTATCCTGCAGTTTGCCATGACCAACTGGTGGGCATCTGACTATAATGCCTTATTTTATAATCTTAAAGCGACGGTTAGTCTTGACTGCATCATTGATACCGAAGTATTGAGTCTCTCAAACGAGGACAGGGAAAAGCTTTGCCGGGAAATCTATCAAATGGAATACTTCTTTCGCTGGCGTTCCAATAAAGGATATGTTGCCGCACAAAAGCGATTGTTGTCTTTCATGAACAACAATGCAAAATACCGTTACGAGGAACTGATGGCCATGTACCCGCAATTATACAACATTGTCCCCAAGCAGCTCATTGCGGCATACCTGGGGGTCTCCAGGGAAACTTTGAGCCGGTTATAGCTTTTTCATTCACCAGGCATTACCGCTAGATCCCCCATCTCCTCTTCACTTAAAGCTGTATCAAATACTGCAAGCCCTCCTATTTTTCCTTTAAAAAAGTTGCCCATCCCTTTTTTAAGTTGCACTGCGCCAACGGTAAAATCTGAACCCATGTTACCGATGCCATCCGGATAGTAATAAGGATTTTTAATTTGTTTTATACCTGCTGGCTTGTCTGGAAAAAAGCCTGCCGTATTTTTAATCAATTCGGCTTTTCGCTCCATAAACACCCCGTTCAAATAAGATTTGATATACTTACCATCGTACGTAAAAGCAACACAGGCCCATTTGTCTGAAAGTACCTCCTGAGGACTGGCAGAATAGTCAATACTGTATGGAAATGGTGCTGTTGCCCCGCCATTTTTAGAAATATGCCCACAAACCTGTTGCGCACCATTGTAGTATGGCAATGATACAAACAAACCGTACTGACGTTTGCCGCCATCCTGATATTCGTTCCATTTACCCGCCACAAATCCAGTTTTACCGCTCCATTTTACCCAGGCCATAACCGTTACGGCATTGGTTTTGACATCCAGCTTTCCTGACTTTTCATGCGCAATAGCCCAATAGTCTTTTTCACCATCCAACTCAATGCAATTTCCAGAAAGCGGACCTTCTCTGGAAAACTTTGATTGACCAAAAGCAAACAGCTGAACATCTTTAGCCGTACCTGCCACAGGTCTTCCTGTGCTATCCGAAAAATCCCAGAAGGCAACCAAACTCTTTTGCTGCTTAATCATTTTGTTTAAACTCGACAAACCATACCTGTCCATTCGCGCTTTTACAATCTGGTAGCCCTCCGCATACCTCTTGCCTAATTCCCTTAGCGATGGCGTATCAAAATGTGTTTTATCTCCTTTATCCGTCAGGCCCTCAGCAGAAACACAATACCTGTTGATCTTCTTTTGGGCCAGGCGATGACTGATTGCATTGATATACATTCCCTGATTAATTTCAAGTGGCATTTTTGAGACATAAAAATAACCTAACTCACCCATTATGACTGGAATTTTATCCATATCAATGGAGAGATCACGACCAAGATTAGCCAACAGGTTTTCAAAGTGCTCTTCATAAGTTTTGTACCTTTCTTTACTGGAATTTCCTTCTCCCTGATGCCACAATATCCCCCTTAAAGTCCCGGATTTAAGTGCAACTTTGCTCCGGCTTATCGCATCGTTATAGGCAACATAACCTGTAGCACTATCTACCACATTGGGTTTCCAGGCTTCAATTCTGGTACCCCCAACAGCGCAAGGGATTAAACCCACTTTACGGCCCGGTTTACGTACCGAAACTGCAAACGATGCTGCCAGGCCAGATCCGGCCGCAGGCTTATCAAAATGAATAGGTTCTGAAGCCGGAACCCAATTGTTATACTTATCAAGCATATAAATACTATCCATAGCAATCCTTTGTCCTTCAAGCTCACCTCTTCCAGCCATATTAGACTGGCCTATTAACAAAAAGATATCCATATCTTCCTGAGCTTTAACCTGCCAGCTAAAGACCAGCAAAAGCAATACTACCAGTGTTCTTTTCATGATTATCATATTTACTTTTCTTTGTTTTATACCAGTCCTGCATCACATAACATGCTTTGTCTGGTTTAACTTCAACGCCTTAACATATTGGTATTCATTCTGGTATCTCTTCCTTAAAAACTGGGCACCAGTTATCCAATCTTATTCTTTTACCTGCAATTTCAATTGTAAATTTATCCCCCTGTGTATCACGAAGATTCCCTCTTGCGCCATTCAGGGCTCCGGTCGCAATGCCATTATTTCCATACCAGAGTATGCCTCCTTTTTTCATTTCCTCCTCGGTGCTAATGTAAACCTTGTCTCCATTTTTAATATAGACATCTTTGATCGCTAACTCTTTTCCGGATTTATTAAAAATCCGAAAGCCGTAGTTTCCCGGATTGCTTACATTGATCTCGTCAAAAACTATTGGGGGCACAGGTACATGAAAATCAACAACAATAACATTTTTAGAAGAAGATATTCCTTTCACATAAATCGGCTTCCAATTAACCTTATCTATGAGTAAGGCTTTCGCAGCTATCGCATGATCGGCGCCATTCCATTTACTGCCAACGTTAGTAAGATGCACATTGTCTTTAAGATAAGGGAGCTGATAGGTGGTATTAGAAATCGTGATATTGGCTTCACTTTTCGCCAATTCATATTGTGCGTTTGCTATTTCGGGGTTTCCCATAGCCTTACGCACGTTATGTGACACGGTTTGATACATCAGGATTTTTACAGCATTTGTTTGCCCGGTAACCGACTTAATAAATTCGTCTGCTTTTTGCTGAAACCATTTCATATCGTTTTTATAGCTATCTGCTGATGTTTTTCCATCAATATCCTTTTCTCCCTGGTTCCATAAAATAAATGGGACGTTATATTTCTTACCCCGGGCAAAAACAAGCCGGCTAGCTTCAATGATATCTTTTTTGAATCTATCCCAATAAATACCCTGCCCGGTTAAAGCAGCGATACTTGTTGAACCCTGCGCCGGCGAGGATAACAACAGCGTATTCGACCAAGCGCTACCTAAAAGTGAATTAAATTCTTCGGAAAACCCGGTTGCCGGTGTTTCACCTAATTTGGCTCCACTGGCTTTTGATATGACTATTTTTTCTGTCAAAGGAACCAGGCCAGCATAATAATCAGCATCAGCATCATAGCCAGAACGTATGCCGCCACTAAACATTAATGTATTATACTGCTGTTGTACAGAAAGCAAGGGCACAGATCCTGTACCTAGCATTAAACTTTGCCCATACATTACAATGTGATATACCGTGTCAGTTCTCTGCTGCGAGAAACTGTTTTGTACATTTAAAGAAATTACCATACCCATCAATAATTGCATGGCTTTACCGATTACAATGCTCATATTTAAACTGTTTTAGCGCTTTTGGAGAGTTGCATTGATTTGGAAAATACCTGTGGTAGAAGAAAGGACTTTATCTTTTACAGCATCACCTTGTACATAACTGCTTATAAAACTAAAATCCTTGACCGATTCTATTACTATTGCAGGCCTGGAATCGTGCTTAAGCGATTTTACATCAACATTGTTAAACCTTATGCCTTTGACATTTCTGATATAAAAACCAAACGAAGGAAGTATACCAAACATATCTCCTTTTGGATAGCCATTGGGCAACTCTGGAACCTGCCCCGAAAAAACCTGGCTGCTTGCTAAGCCCTCGAACTCCAAATGTACATTACTGAAATTTACGTTTTCTACCTCAAAATTTTTTATCCCTGAAACAGAGCAGCCCAAACTGGACAGGCGACTGCCCTGAATGTTATTAATCATGATGTCTTTTAGACCGGGTTTATTTGAATACGTATATGCTCCGTAGCGCGTATTCCTTTGGTGTAAGCGAATAAATATGGCAGAGCGTTTGATATTATTGAGAATGATATTGGAGATGCTAACTCTTCTTACCGTAGCACCGTCTACACTTATAATCGCAATTCCTTCTCCCTTCGTATCATAAACCGTACAATTCTGAATAACGATATCCTGTATGGTTCCTGCAGTTTCTGTACCTATTTTCAAGCCTGAGGTATTGGAACTAAGATTGCAATTGCTTATGGTAATGTTGCTGCAGATCTTATCAGGCGAAAAACTTTTGATACATATGGCATCATCTCCGGAACTAATATGGGCGTCAGAAACAGATACGAAGCGGCAATCTATTAAATCTAACCCGTCGGTATTCCGGTGCCTGTACGCCACTGTATCCTGCTTACCATTTACAACAGGGTTTTCTTTGCTATCTACCTTGATTCCACGAATAATCAGATTTTGGCACTCTTGATAAGTCTGAACCCAGGATGCAGCATTAAATAGCTTTATGTCTTCAATTAAGATGTTTTCACAATTTCTGATGTGGAGAATACGGGGGCGATATTTAAAAGAGGGTTTAAGGCGGCCTTTTCTATCGTCCGATAAGTCTAAATATCTGCCGTTTCCATCGATGGTTCCCAAACCGGTTATAGCTATACTTTGCTTTCCTTCAGCATATATTAAAGCCTTACTAGTTAAATTAGGTTGATTATGGGTGGGAAGGCTGGAGTTTTGGTCTGGAAAGTCATCAATCTTGCTACTAGCCTTTAGGGTGATCCCACTTGGTATATGTAAAACTACGTTAGATTTAAGATAAATTGTGCCAGACACATAAACCCCTGAGGTAAAGTAAACCATCCCCCCTCCATCCAGACTACATTGGTCTACCGCTTTTTGTATCGCCACTGTATTTATAGTTTTACCATCTCCAACTGCTCCAAAATCGTTTACGTTATACCCAAACTCAGCAAAAACCATTTTGTTAGTTTCTGGTCTTAGTGGTCTTATGGCCCGGTAGTCCAGGGCCTGTACAGAAGAGTATATAAAACAAAACACCAGTAAACTGCCTGTTTGTTTTTTATTCAGAAGACAATAATTTATTGAAAATAATATTTTATCAAACATTTTAATTGTATTATAAAATTTAATTATTCTTCGTTTTATACCAGTTCTGCATGATGTAAAAAGCCTTCTTTTTAATTCCCTGGTCAGAGATTAAACCTTTGCGGTTAAACCAATCCTGTATCCCGAACAGCTGTCTCCGGGGAGAATGAAAGTCTTTTAATATCCATGGTGAAACCCCCGACAAGCCATCAATTTTCGATAACATTTCCAGATTTCTGATGTACAGTTCCTCCTGAAAATCTTCTGTCCAGCGCTCCGTTTTATCGCCATAAAGTCCTTGCAAGGCATCTCCGCCGAATTCACTTACTACGATGGGCTTATTATAGGGAATTTTCCAGGTAGCCACACGGCAATCTTCGGAAGTACCACGGCCATCGTACCATCCCATGTATTCGTTAAAGCTAATGATATCTACATATTTGTTCATGTTGTCTTCCACCACATTTACATGATTGGGCAGGTGATTTACTTCCATAGCCATGCTAAGTAATCTGGTGTTATCTAAACTGCGGGCATAGGTGGCCAGGTTCGATAGGAATTTATCCCTGGCTTCACCATGTGGCGTCTCATTGGCGATAGACCAAATCACTACCGCAGCACGGTTTTTATCCCTGTAAACCATATCATGAAGTTGCTTTTTTGCATTGTTATAGGTTCCCTCGTTAAGCCAGGAGATTGTCCAGTACACCGGAATTTCGCTCCACACCATTAAGCCCATTTTTTCGGCCTCGCGTACCATGTTTTCGTTGTGGGGATAATGCGCCAGGCGAACAAAGTTGCAACCCATTTCCTTCGCCCAGCCCAGTAAAGTCCTGGCATCATCTTTAGACCATGCCCTGCCTTGCCGATAAGGCGCTTCTTCATGAATACTAATGCCACTCAAGAAGATCTTTTCGCCATTAAGTAATATGTCTTTACCTTTTGTTTCAATTGTTCTAAAGGCAATTTGATCAGTGATTCTTTCATCAGCTTTGCTGAGTATTATCTCATATATTTTTGGGTTTTTAGGCGACCATAATGCCGGCTTCGCCTTGATTTCGAAATTCGCAAGTCCATTTTGATCTGTTTTCAACTCTTGCTTGATTTTCAATTCCGGTATTTCTACAACAATTGCTTCTCCGGCTTTTGCGGCATTCAACTTCAGCCATCCGGAAATTAAACCTTTGTTGTTTTTAGCCAGTTGAATCTGATAGTCTTCTATGAATACCTGAGGTACCTCTACCAGCATGACCTCCCTGGTAATCCCGCCATAATTCCACCAATCCATGTTTACAGTTGGTACTTCGTCTTTTCCCCGGTTGTTGTTAACCCTAAGCACTACAAAGTTTTTCCCTTCTAACAGTAAATCTGTAATGTCAAAATTGAAAGGCGTATATCCTCCAATGTGATGACCTGCCAATTGCCCATTGATGTATACAGAAGCGCGGTAATTTACCGCAGCAAAGTAGATGTAAGTTTTATTATTGGCTTTCTTTTGATGTGTAAAATCCTTTTTAAACCATACTGAACCTTCATAGAAAAACAACTGATTATCCTGGGTATTCCAATCGGCCGGGATTTTCATATAGGGTGAGGTATCAAAATTGTATTCAATTAATTGCGATGGATTTGTTGGCTTTTGATTTTTGAAAAAGCCGTTTTTAAGGGGCTCCAGCCTATAATCAAAAAAGCCATTGTCTAAGGGGTCGATAATGTAATTCCATTTCCCGTTTAGGGAGGTAATGTTCCTGGCCGAAACATTTGTGATTAAGGGCACCTCGGCATTTAAATAAGTTGACAGGGCAATCAACAGGCATGTTAACATTCTTTTTAGCATCTTATTTCAATATTAATTGGCAAAAACAGTAATCGGTACAGAAAGTCCATTTTTTAACCGTACTAAAAGCCCACCTACCTTTCTATGTTGCGCTGGGTTTGCTTTTACAGTTAGGCTTAACGTAGTGTTAGGACGAATCTTAGTGTCTGATGCGGTTACTTCAAGCCAGCTCATGTCTTCTGCTTTTAGAATTTCGAAATCAGACTCCGCCACATTCCCTACAGTGAGCTTAATCGTTCGGGTGCTTCCTACACTCATGTTTAAGTGATAATGATCTGAGCTGATATCCAAAGGGCGTTGCGGATAAAGTGTAGCCGCACCAGTTTGGAAAGCGCCCATATTAGGTGCATTTCCAACAAAATTTTCCATAAAATTTGGAACAGCAATGCCCCGGGCTACGCCAGGATCGGAAGCCTGTAAGGTATAAATACCTTTATCAAAATTGATAAAGTTGGGAGATGCAAAAACACCATTCTTCTCTGCATCTTTATTTGCTTGAATTTTACCTTTTCCACCTTCATTTTGTTTATTCCCCAACAGATCATAGTCGAAATTATTTTCCGGGAGTTCGTGAATGTCTGAAATAGAATAGCCGCGGGCATCTTTACCACTGCCCGATGGTGCTTGAGTTCCCAGGAAAATATTGTTCCTGGTATAAGCCAAAAACATTTCTCTTTTATCCGCTGCGCTGCTTGGACCATAACCTACGCCCCGCATGCCGTTACCATTAAAAATCATGGTATTGTTAAATAGGAATTGCGTGCCTTCGGTATTGGTTACCCCTCCGCCATTTTTTACCGCTGCACTACTGGAACCATCTGATGCCCCCGGATTTGTTACCACATTATAGAATACATAAGAAGGTCCTTTTTTATTAGGGGCCAAACTAATCCCACTATAAGACTGCTCAAACCTATTGCCATATAAACGGACATTACATTGGCCTCCGTCTAACTCAATACCATCATCTTGTCCAAAGGCGATCATGTTGCCGTAAACGTCTGCATCGTTATAAAATCCTCCTTCTACGAAGCCGTTTTTTTGCCCTTCTACTCCGTCATTAAAACGATGTAATTGATCTCCGATAATATCATTATAACGGATGACAAGATTACCGCCATTTTGCAATACGAAAATTCCATTTGGCCCCATTGGATGACTGCTTTTAAAGGCTGTACCAGCATGAGGCCCTAATTCTACCACACCTTTCCAGGGGTTGGTTTTTCCATTTGGCGAGTGGATGTAGCATCTTTCGATCACGATATTTTTTGCCTTACCAATTTTTACACCCGAATCGTAATTTACCGCTACCCCGTCTTTATCCAGATAATGGCCGGTCGCATTTTGACTTACCGCAAGCCTTCCCCATTTAGAAATGTTGCAATTGATCAGTCTGATGTCAGAAGCCGTACTTAAAAGATCAACGGCATTGATGCGGCCACCCCGGATACTGGCACCTTCCAGCAGCACATAACTACAATTCACAAAGCGCAGGGCATAGTCTGAGCTTGTACCGGCATTGATGGCAATATCGGGAATAATCCGGATCCAGGAAGTAGCTGAACCTTTTAGGTTTTGTACATCTACATATTTTCCGCTTTTAAGAAAAGAACTTAGCAGCACTTCTCGTCCGATAGTTGGCGTAGCCGTCCAGGTTTTAAATCCTGATATTTTATCCTGGGTAACTTCGTTACCTGTTTTAATGATTGTTCTTATTTCATATTCTGTATCTTCATTCAGTAATACTATACTTCCGCGAAATTCTTTACGCTTCATGTCATGATACAATGGAAAAGCGGCTTTCCAGCTGCTCTCTCCAACTCTCCTGTAGCTCAGTTCGGAAGAGGTACCAGAACCCGAAGGCAAATAGATGCTACACGAATTAAAAGTATTTTCTAATCTGGGCTGAGCATAGGAATGTGAGGCAAACCATGTGCTTAATAAAAATACGACTGCAGATACGCTTTTAATTTTCTTCATTACTTTTTTCTATAAAATTAATAACCAGGCACTTGACTTATAGCTGTAGTTACATCTCTGATACTTAGCGGAACAGGATATATTTCACTATAATTTTCTTTAAAACCGCTCGCAAAAATGGCCATATTAGCCTTGAAAGGTGAGCCAAGCCATTGTCCCGAGCCCCAGGTATTGTCTGGTTTGGTACTGGTTTCGCGAATTTCTACACCATAACTATTTCCTGTATCTTTATACACACGATTTGAGGGAATAACTTTTCCCTGAAGCCGTACAATGCTGCCGGCATAAGGTTTATTACCGGTAGCACTATAGCTGTTGTATATAGCTTCGTTTTCTGCTTTTGCCCAGTTAATTTTCTCGGCCAGTTTATTAAAGCGGATCAAATCTGTTTTACGGAAGCCCTCAAAAGCCAGTTCAAAAGCCCTTTCATTAATAATCAATTCCATAAAAGCATCCAGGTTAGAGGGGTAAACTTCTGCATCTATGGCGGCTACTTTAGTGGGAAGCGCACGTTTACGAACCAATTTCAGGGCATCTACAGCTGCCGGGGTAGCTGCATTGCTTAGCCAGCTGTCCGCTTCGGCGAACATCAGTAAAACATCGGCATAACGCAACAGCGGAAAATTGAAATTCGTTAAAGATGATGGCGCAGATGCAGCCCAACCATTGCGCCATTTGCCCACAGTTAAATTATATAATGTGGTGGGCGTGCCTTTTGGCTGCGCGGTAAAAATGTGACTTGCAGCAGTAATGTCTCTTCGGGTATCATCCGGATCATAAGAAAGATAGAAGGATGGCATTACCCACATTGCCCCTGCAGAAGTACCGTGGTTTGGTGCAGAGGCTATCCTGGATTCCGGACCATTATAATTCCCGTAATATCCGGCTTCTCCCCTTACACTCAACCTGCTGTAAAACGCGATTTCCATTATATTTTCACGGTAAACATTATCGATGCGATAAGCGGCGATGTTTTTCCAGAGGTTTTCAAAGACAGGATTTAAGCGGTGTACAGTAGACAGCATAATCTCCCTACACTCGTCCCTGGCAATGGTATAAAGTTCTCTGATACGTGGGGCATCTGGCCTTACACCCATTTTAAGTGAAGAAATACTTCCAGTTTGCAAATCCCAACGCAGGGAATACCCGGCACCATACAAAGCAACCCTGGCTAAAATTCCCTTTACGGCAGCTTTGGTGATGCGCTCATCCAGGGCAACAGCGGTATCATTAGCCCAGGGCACAAGTTCTTCTGCCTCCTGTAAATCTTTAACCAGTTGATCATAAATAACATCCCTGGATGTACGGGGAAGGTTAAAGTTTTCTCCCGTAGAGGATGGTGTAAGCTTCAGGGGTACATCACCAAAATGGCGTACGAGGTCCAGGTAGAGAATAGCCCTAAGGGTCAGCGCCTCGCCATAACATCTTTTTAGCTTTTTCTTTTCTGCTTCGGTACCATTTTCATACAATGCCATCTTCGGAATTTTCGCGATGGCAATATTGGCGCGTTCTACTCCTTTATAAGCATCAACCCAATAGTCTGAAATTTGCCTGGTGGTTGAAGTAAAAGCATAACGTGCGATACTGCGCCGCTCGCCATCAGGAGCTCCGGAACTTGTACCGCCCTTTATCTGCGCAAGATCAGTATCCAGATCGTAATACTGCGTGATATTACGACCGTATAGGGAACCAGAAGTCAGGATGCTGTATATACCAAACACATTCATTTCTGCATGATTGGTGGTTATAAACAGGTTCTCTTCTGCATAGATTGATTCTGGTGGTATATCTAAAAATTTCTTGCAGGAACTAAATACCGCAGCAATAAGTAAGGCTACCGGAATTATTTTTTTAGTGATAGTATTCATCATCATGGTCAATTAAAATGAGACATTTAAACCAAAAACATATTGTTTACTTCTGGGATAGGCTGCGAAGTCTACACCCGGTGTAAGCGCATTGCCACCTCTGGTATCTACTTCCGGATCGTAACCGGAATAACCGGTGAATAAGTGCAGGTTATATCCTGTAACATATACCCTTACACTTTGCAGCCCTATTTTTTTTACCAGGCTATTGGGCAAGGTGTAGCCCAACACCACATTATTGACCCGCAGGAACGAACCGTCTTCGATATAATCTTCGATTAGGATTTCTGCGAATTGTGCGAAAGAATACTGGGTTGCATTTTTATTGAGTTCGTTGAGTCCGGCTCTGGTTAAAACCGGGGCACCGGTTACAGGATCACTTACAGTATATCGTTGCCCTGCTGCTTTTAATATATTTTGGTTAGGCAAGGTGAGCGTAGAACCTCTTAACCTGGTGGCGTTGTACACATCATTGCCGTACGACCAGTTTAAGAAGATCCCCAGGTCAAAGTTTTTATACCTGAAGCTGGTGTTAAATCCACCGAAGTGTTTCGGCATCGTACTTCCAATCACCTCCCGGTCTAAATCAGGCGTGGTAGTTTCGGAACCTTCGGGACTATTTATCCGCTTTATTTTGGGCTGACCAAGAAGGTTGTCTTCTTTACCCTGGCTATTATTGTAAGGTGTACCGGGCTTTAAGTTTGCTGGAGTAAATGCACCGGAGACAAAAGCAGCATCCGTAAAATCGTCGGCAGTATACATTCCATTGGTACGGTAACCATAAATTTGACCTATGGGCTGCCCTACCTGAACCAGAAAATCGGTTCCTAAACTACCCCAGCCTGATCCGGCCAGCATAAACTGTTGATCTCCGGCCAGTGAAAGCACTTTATTGCGATTAGCGGAAATATTGACATTTGCCGTCCAGGAAAAGTCTTTTTTATCGATAATTACGGCTTTTAAAGAAAATTCAAGGCCCTTGTTTTGCGTGCTGCCTACATTAGACATCTGCCTGGTGTAACCAGAAACAGTGCCGATATCGGAATAAAGCAATAGGTTCGAAATTTTGTTCCGGTAATATTCTATTGTTCCTGAAAGGCGATTATTGGCTGTTGCCCAATCCAGTCCAAAATTTGAAGTTGTAGTAGTTTCCCACTGCAAATATGGATTTGCCAATGAAGATGGAATGAGACCTAAGGTAGATGTTTTGTTTAAACCGTAATACACCGGGGTAAAATTGGTACTGTATAAATAGTTGGTTATCCTGTTATTTCCGGAAGAACCGTAGCTATACCTGAGCTTTAAATCACCCACAATTTTCTTTGCACCTTTATACCAGCCTTCTTCGCTAATGCGCCATGCACCGGAAAGGGCAGGAAAATATCCCCATTGGTTATCTCTGGCAAATTTTGATGAGCCATCTGCCCTTAAAGACGCAGAGAAAAGGTAACGTGATTTGTAATCATAGTTTACCCTACCAAAAAAAGAGGAAATTGCTTCTGCGTATTTATCCGAACTAATGGCCTGGTTTTGTGCCTGCGACATATTTCCAAAGGTGATGTCTTCATTGATAAAAGCATTCCCAATCATATCGGTCTGATAAAAATCCAGCCTGTTGGCTTCTTGTCCCAACATCGCCGTTACCGAATGTTTTTTAGCAAATTTCTTTGCATAGGTTAAGGTGTTAGATATGTTCCACTTGGTCATTTCCTGATTTTTTAGTTCTGCACTGGCACCACCTCTGGTACGGGCCACACTGGTGATGGCGGTGTAAAGTAATTGCTGCTGATCTCTGTAAAAAGTATGTCCCAAATTGGATTTGAAGGTCAGGTTATTGAGTACCCTGTAGGTGATGCCTCCGTTAAGATCTGTAGCTTTACGGTTCCGCTGCCTTTGTGTTGCCTTAGTCATGAACAAAGGATTGATGGACGATGTAGATCCCTCTTCCAATGTTTCATCCAGCTCATCGTTAAGCAGGTCATCTAAAGTGCTGTTGCCTATCGCCAATGGTCTAAACTGTAAAACATTGACCAATTTGGAGTAGCCCAGAGAAGTTTCAGACACAGGATCTCCGTTAATGGTGCGATCCATATATTGTGCCGACATGTTGAAAGACAAGCGTTTTCCTGTTTTATGATCTAAGGAAAGACGTACAGTGTTACGTTTCATGTCACTGTCATTGATAATTCCTTCTTCGTTATTGCGGGTAGTACTTACAGTATATTTGGTATCTTTACTACCACCGCTTAACGATAAATTGTGAGATTGGACTGAAGCACTTCTGCCCATCACCAAATCCTGCCAATTAACATAAGGTACATTTTGGTATTTATCTTTATAGGTACTGAAATCGCCATAATTGGCCAATACATCTCTATAATCTGGTGCAGACATACGGTTACGCGATTGACGTTCCCATTGCATCAGCACAAATTCATATGGATTGAGTACCTCTAAAGTTTTTGGAAGTTGACGGGCACCATAATAGCCATTATAGGCAACTTTCAGTTTTCCTTCGGCCCCCTTTTTAGTTGTTACAATGATTACCCCATTGGCACCTCTGGCGCCATATATAGAAGTAGAAGATGCATCTTTAAGTACATCTATAGACTGCACATCATTTGGGTCCAGTCCGTCCAGGCCCAACTCCGCAGGAAAGCCATCGATGATATAAAGTGGTGCGTTATCCTGGGTAATAGAGCCACCGCCACGAATCCGTATTTTGAGTTGCGCACCAGGTTCTCCCTCGGTCATGGTTACTTGTACACCGGGAAGTTTCCCTGTTAGGGCCTCCCCAATACTCGTTACCGGAGTTTTGGTAATTTCCGCACCGCTGATAGAGGCTATTGAACCTGTTAAGTCTTTACGTTCCATTTGACCATAACCCACAACCACAATTTCATTTAGTGCCTCTATATTTTCCAGCAAGGTAACATTGATGGTTTTGCGGTTACCAACAACCTGCTTTTGGGTCACGAAACCAACATAACTGAAAGTGAGTTCTATTTTACCGGAAGAAACAAAAATAGAATAGTCGCCTTTTTCATTCGTACTTACACCTGTTTTTGTACCCGATATCTGCACATTGATGCCGGCAAGCGGCTCGTTATTCTTATCTACTACCCTACCCTTCACTGTAATTTGCTGGGCAAAGGTTACACTGCAGGTTAAAAAAGCCAAAACCAGCAGCAAGAATGGGATTGTTCTGCTCATATTTTCTGATTTAATTTTTTGTACGCTTTAAGATTTTGGGCGAGGACTTTATTTTTAAGTTCTACAATACCTTCTGCCACCAATTCTGCCATTTTTTGGGCACCATAATTGCTGAAATGCGTGTTGTCTTTTTTATCGTTAGCCAGGTGTGGGAAGTCCTGCTTTTTTGCCCAAAAATAAAGTTCCTTAGATTTTTCTACGCCGTAAGCCGCTACCAATGCATGAGATTTTTTTTCCATATCGATGTACTCGCATTTCATCGTATTCGCCACCTCGATCACCGCATCCGGATAATCTCCATGCGTATTTGTCAATTCCCCGTTTTTAAAGGCGCGCCTTACAATGGAAGTTAATACTACCGGAGTGGCGCCTTTGCTGCGTACTTCATCAATGTATCTGGAAAGGTTTTCTTTATATTCTGCTATGGTTGTACCTACAGCAGGTTTATCCAATTTCTGATCGTTGTGCCCAAACTGGATCAATACCCAATCGCCGGCTTTCAGTTCTTTCATTACCTTGTCCCAATGCCCTTCGTTGCGAAATGACTTGGTACTTCGTCCATTTAATGCCCTGTTATCTACCGTCACGTTGTCCTTAAAAAAGGGTTGGAATTTTTCTCCCCAACCCGTTTCAGGACGAGCGGCTTCCTTCTTATTGGCACAAGTGGAAGCTCCTATAAGGTAAATTTTAAATTTTGTCTCTTCCCGGTGCCCAGGATAGGGCCGATCTGCTTTAAGGCAAAAGAATGCCGCAAGCGCCAGCATTAAAATTGTTCGTTTCATTTGGCTTATTTTATTTGGTTAGTTTCTTTTGGTACAATATTAGAAATACGTGTACTAAAACGAGGTTTGATATTTAACAAATAGGTTTGTTTTCCATTAAAAAACAGGCCCCGAAATCTATTCTACCTGATAATTGGGAGATATAGGGCTTACAACAATTTACTGGGACTGATTTTAAAGTGTTTTTTAAATAGGGTACTAAAATATTTAGGGTCGGCAAAGCCTGTCATGTAAGCTACCTCATTTACATTATGGTCACCACTTTTAAGCAATTGTGCCGCCTTGTTCAATCTGAAGATCCGAATAAAATCATTAGGACTATGATTGGTTAAACCTTTGATCTTGTTGTAGAAGGTGGAGCGGCTAATCTTCATATCAGCGCACAGCTCGTCTATAGAATATTCTGATTCGGAAATATTTGCTTCCAGCTTTTCAGTAATCTTAGTTAGAAAGAGATCATCGGCATTATTCTGCATAGATACCATTTGCTCGCTACCAATATTCTGTATCAGTTTCTCTTTTAACTTTCTACGGTTACGAATGGTATTTTCGATCTTCATTTTAAGCAAAGTAACATCAAAAGGCTTAACTACATAATTATCTGCGCCACAATCGTAGCCCTTTACTACACTACTTTTTTGATCTAATGCGGTTAGCAAGATCAACGGAATATGAGAGGTCTTGATATCATTTTTAACCTTTCGGCAAAACTCATAACCATCCATTCCAGGCATCATCACGTCAGACAGGATCAGGTCAGGATTCAGGTTTGTTAGCATTTGAATTCCCGTTTCGGCATCCTGGGCTACTTCTACATGATAAGTTTCTTCTAAACTGCGACTGAGAAACAAGCGTAAATCCAGATTGTCTTCTACCACTAAAACCAGTGGTTTATCCGTTGTCATTGCCTCCTGGACCTGGATCATTGGCAAGACATTCAATTCCGTTGCAAAAACAGTTGATGCATGCTCGTTGGTCATCACCGTAATATTTGGCCTGTCTTTCAAATGTGCATTACCATATTTCAGTATCAAAGTAAAAGTACTACCCTGATTGATCTCGCTGGACAATTCAATTCTGCCCCCTTGCAGTTCAGTAAGTGTGCGGGCCAGGATCAACCCAATTCCGGTACCGCTTTCTCCACTATTTATCGCATTTTCAGCACGGTAAAAACGCTGAAAAAGTTGTTTTTGTGTTTCCTTCGCTATCCCTATTCCATTGTCTTCTACAGCTATGGCAAGTTCTTTATTCCCGTATGGACGAAGCGTTATTTTGATAAAGCCCCCCTCCCTGGTATATTTTAAGGCATTGGTAATCAGATTTTCTATGATAACCTCCATTGCATTCGTATCAAACCAAAGCTGCTGATCTGTCAGTTCATTCTCCATAACTATTTCCACCCGCTTCTGGAGGGCTAATGGATAAAATTTATCGACCTGGGATTTTACAAAATCAACAATATCGTGTTTGGCTGCTTCTAATTTCATAGCACGGATTTCAGCCCGTTGAAAATCGAGCAAGCTGTTCACCATCACATTTAATTTTTTAGTGTGCTTAATGGCCATATCTAAAAACTGTTGTGAACCTTTATCTGTAAGGGTATCTTCACCAAGGTTTTGCAGGGAGCCTAGAATTAAAGTAATCGGAGTTTTAATCTCATGGGCGGTATCAGCAAAGTACCGTATTTTATTTTCGTAATCCTGCTGTTGCCGCCGTTGTCTAACCGTTTTATAAATGTAAAATGCTAAAGAAACACCTGCAACAGCATAGATGAGCTTAGCGTACCAGATAGCCCACCAGGCAGCCTCTACTTGAATAGCTATTTTACGACTGTCTAACAATTTTCCGTTTACTGTCTCTACGGCTTCTACCCTAAACTCATAATCTCCCGCTGGCACATTGGCATAACTTGGTTTTAGGCCTGCCCTGGAGTCTATAAATTCCTGATCATATCCAGATAACTTCCAGCGGTAATATATTCTGGATTTATAAGTGTAGTTAATTGCCGAAAAATTAAATGAAAAGCTATTTTCGTTATGTCTTAATACGATTTTTTGAAGATTATTTAGGCCTTCGGTCAGATTATAACTGGAGCTGCTATCGTAAACTGATTTATAATTGATCAACAGATCATCAAAATGAAGTTTCGCCGTAATATGTTCGTCCTTTATTTTTTCAGGATCAAAATATAAAACCCCGTTGATGGTACCAAACCATATTTTTTTATCGGCACTGAGCGCTGCTGCTCGAGGACTAAAATTATCTTCCTTCAATCCATTGGTAGCATCAAAGGAATAAACTTTACCCGTTTTAGGATTGATCACTGAAAGACCTCTGTCTGTACTTGCCCAGATCCTGCCCGATTGATCTGACTTAATGTTGTAAACAACATTGGAGGCTAAACCATCTTTCTGAGTGTACAACTTAATCGAATCATTTTTAGGATTATAGTTTACCAACCCACGCTCAGTGCTAAACCACAGCGTTTCTCCAAGTCCATAAATATGATTGATGTAATTTTTGAAGATAGGATTGCCAGAACCACTGTTTGGCCAGGGCAAAACTTTTCCCTGCTGCTGGTCCAGCCAAAAAAGACCTTTTGTAGTACCAATAATTAATTTGCCCTGAAATTCCTTAATGGTATTGATCGAATTGCTTTTAAACTCCCTGTAAACTTTGGTTTGGGGATGATAACCGATAATTTTACCGAACACACCACCAAACCACAATGTTCCTTCGGCATCGCTATACATGCTATAGATCAGTCTGGTATTTACCTGGCTACTGCCTGGAATGATCTCACTAAGTTTCCCCTTAATTTGACGTGTTTTTTGATCGATACAGATGGCACCAGAGGTGATCTCTGCTGCCCAGATGTCGCCTGTTTTATCTTCACATAAAGCTAAAATCCGGTAACGTTTATCTAATGTGGTATTTAAGATTTCCTGCCATTTACCAGCGGAATAAATATTAATTCCATTGTCTGTGCCAAACCACATTTCGTTGGCACTAGTTGCCAGAATGGCGCTGATAGAATTGCCATATAATGAATTATGATGTTCTGGGTTATGGATAAACTGAAAATCTGGAAGATCCTGGTCCATTACCGCTATCCCTCTGTTATAGGTGGCCACCCAAAGGCGTTTGCCGTCACTAAATACGTCGTAGATAGAATTAGACGACAGTTTGTCTTTATCGTCTATGCTAAGTTTATAATGCTTTTCAATTCTGTTCGATTTCCGATTCCATTTTAAGAGGCCATAGCCGCTTGTTGCGATGTATAAGAAATCTCCACTCAGCTTTATAACTCTAATACCAAAGGGGGAATTTATAGTTTCTATTTTGGCAACTTTACCTTTGTCTACATCGAAATCAAAAACCTTTCCTCCAAAAGTTCCGAAATATAAATGTTGTTTAGTTGCATCTAAAGCCATCGCCTGAACTCTTTTATTACCAGTGTCTTGGAAAGTTAGTTCTTTAGCAGAGAATTTATTGGCTTGGATTTGCAGGAGATAAACACCATTTAGTGTACCCGCAGCATAGCGATCTCCTTTTAAGTGACATATGAAACCTATATCTGCCGGGGCATTTTTTTGAGATGGCTTTATTGCGCTGATCACTTTGGTTGTATTGTATTGATAAACTGCCAAACCGAAGGAGCCAAAAACCAGCATTTGTCCTGAACGACTAAAAGTTATACCGCGAAGGGTTACATTATCATTTTTCAGTGCTGCTGACAGCGTTACTTCATGTATAAACGCACCCCTTTTTGCTACATATCGAAAAATATTCCCGGTATTGTCATACGCCCATAATGTACCCTCCGGATCCATAATGATGTCATTGGCGCGGCTTACAGGGCCTGCATAGGCTTTGTCAACTATCAATGGGTGGTGCCTGAAAGATGTTCCATCGTATTGATCTATACCAGCCCTTGTAGCAAACCACATTAAACCCTGCTTGTCTTTGACCATAGAATAGGTGCGGTTATGACTCAAACCATTCCTTACATTGATGGTTTTGAACTCATAGCTGTAACCCTTAAAAACACAAAGGCAACAGCAGCACAAAGCTATTCTTAAAACAAAAATATTAAGTTGTAAAGGCTTCATATCAAGCTATATTGGTTTTTGGCTAAGGGTTTCGTCAACAAGATAAAAAACATTTGACCATTACTAAAAAAGCATTAACATTTAAAATGAAAAAGCAATAAGCTATTTATTTCCATCGTATTGCAAAAGTTGCTTAGCGGCCTTCAAGGTATTCCTGTATTTCAGCATATCGATATCCTGAACAGCCACATTTTCGGTGATGGCCTGTGCCGCAGCAATGCCTGCAGATTCTCCGGTAATCATAAACACAGGTTCCATTCTTACCGATGCATAACCTACATGACTTGCCGACAGACATACTGGAACCAGCAAATTCTGACATTCATTTTTTAATGGCGTTATAGCCCGGTAAGGAATCGGATAAGGCTTGTTTGTAGGCCCTTTGGCACCACCTACAAACATAGACCCTTCTAATCCAACATAGTACTTTCCTTCTTTTTCAAGCCAAATTCTTCGTAATGGGTAAACATCTATACCATATTGGGCAAGGCCAATCGGATCGCTAATCATTGTTTTATTTAGCACATCATGCTCTGTCACTGTATAGTTACCCAACAACCTTCTGGAAACCCTGATATAAAGCTGATGAGGCCATCCTTTTGTTTCCTGATGCGGTCTGATATCCAATCCTAATGCTGCCGTTTGCTCACGAAATTCAACAGGAACTCTACTATCGGTTGACAAAAAGTGATGTAAACCACTTAAATAATCTTTATGCTGTCTCCAGATATTTGCCTTTGTAGCCCAATCGCCCGAGGCATATCTGTGACTAATTGCTACAGGTGCGATGGTAATTAAAGAAGCCCGCTGATAATTGTATTCATTGGCATTCAGCCAACCCGGAAAAATACCGCTTAACTGTTTAAACAATAATTGCCGATCTGGATTTTCCTTAATTAAAAATGCTACATAACGGCCAACTAATTCAAAGTCTGCGGCATTATAGTTATTTGGTGGCGTTATGGCTACTTTAAACCTTGGATCGGTAGTTAAATAGTAGCGATAGTTATATGCCTGTGTGAAATGGTCACCAGAACCTGTAGGTTTGTTATGATCCTTTTCTACCATTTTCAACAAACCGCTGGACGGCAAACCAGGTATTACAAAAGGATCTATTGGTGTTAATTTTGTAGGTACCTGCACGCCTGCGGTCTTTTCATCGTAATCTACATTTGCATCTCTTCCTACCCTGAAAGTAACTCCCGAAAAATACATCAGGTCTCCTTCGTAACTGCAGTCTATAAATACTTTAGATTTTACGCTGAGACTTTCCGACTGACTACTTTTCTCGGGCGGGATCCCATATTCATCAAAAGGTGCGAAATCGAAAAATGCCTGATTGATTTTTCCATCCTTTACCTCACATCTGGAAATTCGGTGCTGATATACAATGTCAATTTTATGCTGCTTCAGCAGCGCAATTAAATCTGCTCTAATATCTTTTGGATTAATTTCTTTCCAGTTTGGATTACTGTTTCTCACACCCAAACTTTCGATCAAAGGGCGTGTCATTCCACCTGTGGCATTAATGTTGGGACAGTCTTGTTGAGGTTTAATTCCTGCACCTAAAATTCCCCCTACCCATCTGCCCGGCTCTACCAAAACGACAGATTTACCTTCTTTTTTAACTGCGATAGCAGCCATAATACCCGATGCTGTTGCACCATAAACACAAACATCTGCGGTTACCGATTGATTATAAAACCCATCTCCGTCTTTTTTAAGATAAAATTCTGAATGCTGAACTTTGCCACTTTTATCTGTCCATGTTACCCTGTATTTGCCTTTAAAGCCCCTAAATTTTACTTGTCCATCCTTTTGTACTTTGATAGTTTCCCTGGTTATCCATTCTTTGTTAATTAAATTATTAATGGCATAAAAAGCGGGCTTTGGCTGCATTTCACGGGTAAACAGTCCAGATTTAGCCGATTCTCCCGCAGCGCCACAATCGTCAACCACATTCCACCAGGTGATTCCCATTAAGGGTTGAATGCTAAACCAGAGGCGGTACATATTTTGCGTCAGAATAGCCTGAATGGCCAGTCCCTTTTCGTCCTGAGCAGGAGATGCGATGGTAACTTCACTTAAATGAACTGGCAGACCGGTTCTCGAAAATATATTCATTCTTTCCCATACCATATGAGGTGTTTCGATTTCTTTACCTTCTGAAGCTTCCAAACTGCCTTTAGTACCAAGTTTATGCATTTGAGAACCCATAATATCAATCTTGCTGCCTCTGGCAAGCAAACTTTTCACTTGATTTGCATAAGCTTCGCCCATATCATAATCGTTAATATTCAATGCCACATTTTCAGGAAAAGCTTCCTTTGCTGTTCTTAATGAGGTATAATCGTAATCGCCGGGCATTAAGCCATACCAACTTTTACTTAAACTTGCTCCGCTAATTAAATTGCCGGCGTTATAGTCTTTGGCACTTTCGTTAACCACATCCCAGCTTTGCAGGCGACCTTTATAGTGATTTGCGATCTCTTTAATTCTCTTCTCCTGCGTTTCGGCCAGTGTTGTGGTAAAAGCAGGAAACAGATCTGCCAATTGAGCCGGACTGAGTTTTTTATATTCCTCCTGATACATTTCTTCTTTCAGCGTATTCTTGTCTGATGCATATGTCTTGACAAGGCCGTCCATTTTCAGCTTTTCTTCGGGTGTCATTAAATCTCCTGCAATCCAACCAGGGAAATGCCATCTTCGGTTGCCCCAGACCAAAGTGTGCCCGTGCAGCCGAATGCCCTTGCTTTCACAAAATTCAACAACAGGATCAGTAGCGGGACGACGCCAATGCAGCTCGGCCTTTGGGTCCTTTACATTATTCCAATAAGCTTCCGTATCTCTATATTCTTCCTCGTAACGCGGTTTTCCAGGAGTAATCTCATGCTTATTCCAGTAAAATGCGATAGTGGCAGAATTAAAAAGTGTTCCATATAGATTTTTATATTTATCATTTAATTCTTTTGTGCCCAATTGGTTATAATTGAAAATATGTGCCCCAAATATAAAATCATGGGAAATTTGCTCAATTTTAAGTTCGGTGCCGATTTTAACGTCGCTAATCTGCAAAACTGCATCAGCCTTCCTGTTTTTATCAATGTCCCGATCTATTTTCTGCTGTACATCTGTACTCCAAATTTGCCAGTAAGCACTGCTCATGACCTGATTTTTATCTTCTTTTTCGCTTTTAGGAAAAGTATTTTGAGAAAATGCACGTTCGATAAAAAAGAAAGAGAGTATGCCGATGACTATCGTTGTTTTCATTTGTTTATAATTTGTTTTCAATGGTAATGAAGCTACCATGATGGCCCCATCTTTAATTGGTTATATTTCTGAAAAGATCTTTAAATTCAGTTACTTTTTCAGTTTCAATATTGTTTTTTGCTTTGCCAACAGGCCCTCTTAATAAAGAAACCTCTACTTTGTAGCCATTCCGAATATAAAAAGGGACCTTTCCATCCTCATTTATAATTTCGACATTATGGAGCCTTAAGTCCTTCACAAATTTAGCATCCATGCCCTTTTTTGATTCCATGCGGATATTTTCGAGTACCAAACCTTCAATTGGCGATTCTGGCAAGCCCCAAACATTGATGGGCTGGTCTATGTTGCTGCCTATGATATTACTGAACCTAATGTTTCGAAACAAAGGTGTTTTTTCGCTGATAGGTTCTGCTGCATCAGATTTGGTCTCGTAATACATATCAATGGATATGGCCTCTTCAATGTCTTCCATAATGATGCCTGTAGCTAATATATTTTCAACTACTCCGCCTCTATCGCGTTTACTCTTGATGCGTAAACCCCGTCTAGTGCCCTTAAAAACACAATTGCTGATGGTTACATTTCGAACGCCCCCCGACATTTCGCTGCCAATACCTACAGCACTACGGCCGTGCGCAAAGGTGCAATTGGCAATGACAATATTTTCGCAAGGAATGCCCTTTTTTCTGCCATGTTCGTTATAACCAGATTTTAGGGTAATACAGTCATCGCCACAATCGATAAAACAATTGAAAATTCTTACGTTATGACAAGCCTCCGGGTTGATGCCATCTGTATTTGGAGAGTCATAGGGTTGCACAATTGAAATACCATTGATTTCAATATTTCTGCAAAAAACCGGGTGTATGGTCCAGGATGTTGAATTATTGATGGTAATCCCACTGATTAATATATCTTCGCAATTGTAAAAATTGATCATTTTTGGACGGGGAAACGGTAAGGGGCTATCTTTTGGATTATCAGGCTCTCTTTCGGTAATGCCTAATCTGATCCTGATGGCTTCCGTTTCACGGTAAGCTTTCCACCATGTACTTCCTCTGCCTTCTAACCTGCCGCGTCCGGTAATGGCAATATTTTTTAGGTTGTGACCGGTAAAAAGAGCAGCATAAACTTTTCTTTCAATACCTTCCCAGGAGCCCTCAATTACTGGCGTATTTAAAATATCATCGTGAAATATCAACGTAGCGCCAGCCAGAATCTCTATTTCTATATTACTGCGCATAAACAAAGGCCCTGTTAGGTAATTGCCCGCCGGGAATACAATTTTGCCTCCTCCGGCTTTAGCGCATTTTTCTATCACCGCTTGTATAGCTGCGGTTGTCACCGTCTTACCATCTGCAACTACACCAAAGTCGCGTACGTTATAATAGGGTGAACCTGCTTTTGCTATGGGAAATGAAATTCCTGAAAACAGGATCATTAAAAACAGTAGCTTCTTAATCATACAGAAATTATAAATGGTTATCGGGCTGTCAAGAAATACTCTTTTAGCACCGACACAATATTAACTGATTAAAGCAGCAGGAAGGGTTTGAATGCAAGTAAATAGGTTTAAAAACTATCAATACAGGATTTTTTAACCACACCTCTTATCCTAATAACTTTCTAATAAGTAGGGCAACTTTGTCATCAAATTACCAAAATATATAAAAGCACTATAAAAATGCGTAACAAAAACATGCTGTGTTCATAGAAAATGAGTGATTGATTTATATTTGCATAAGAATGATGAGGGTATTTAGGAACAATTTCTTAAAAGGCATTTTCGGCATGCTGCTATTGGGCATATTGCTGCTAAAATTTTGCGCCTTCTCCATTTATGCCTTTTCTTCTGTGAACCGCAGCTATGCTATTGAAAAAGGGGCCGAAGAAAATAAAGATAAAGAAGAGGAATCTTTAGATAAGGCCAAGAAAAAACTGCTTCATCATGAATCGTCGGTGGTTCTTTATGAGCACCCTACAGGAACAAAGTTTTTACCCTTACATACCTTACTTCAGCGCTTGCGCATAGGGAATTTTCCACCGAGGAATGTTCCTACTCCCCCTCCTAACTACTGCGCGTAGTTGCACAGATAATAGATTTTATCCATTGAGATAAATTTTACAATTACCTATACTATTTTATATATGAAGAATCATCATGTTGCTGGCGCGCCTACGCCATGGCAAAGACTGGTCCGTTTACTTCACTACGAAAGGAAAACGATCAATTATATTTACGTTTACGCCATGCTCATCGGCTTAATAGGCCTCTCTTTACCACTTGGTACCACGGCGGTATTCAACCTCCTTTCTAACGGTGCGATGTACAGCTCTACTTACATCCTGATTGCCGTAATTTTGGTGGGCATTGTTGTAGGTGGTTTATTGTTAATAGGACAGCTTACTCTAGTTGAATTTATAGAGCAGAAAATTTTTGCTAAAGCTGCCCTGGAATTTGCATTTCGACTGCCAAGGATAAAAAAGAAAGCCCTGGAAGGTGAAAACCCATCTGAACTGATCAACCGCTTTTTCGATATCCTGACCATTCAGAAAGGATTGACCAAACTACTGGTGGATATTGTAGCTGCAGCGGTACAGATCTTTTTTAGTGTGATCTTACTTTCTTTCTATCACCCGGTTTTTATGGCCTTCGGGATGTTTGTGCTTATCGCTATCATTTTAATATTGATATTGTATTACCGCCAGGGTGTACAAACCAGTATTGAAGAATCTGGCTATAAATATGAAGTTGTGGGTTACCTGGAAGAAATTGCAGCCGATTTAGACACTTACAGGGAAAGTGAAGAAAAACGCAAAGAAATCATTACCCGCACAGATGAAATTACGGCCAACTACATTCAGGCGCGTAACGATCACTTTAGTGTGTTAAAAAGGTTTTTTGTGAGCGCGGTAGCCATGCGTACCATACTCATGGGTTCACTACTGCTGTTGGGTTCTTATTTTGTGGTGGAAAGAGAAATAACTTTTGGCCAGTTTGTGGCCGCTGAAGTGATTATTGTACAAATTAGCTATGCCATAGAAAAATTAATGACCAATTTAAATACGGTATTTGATATGGTAACAGGGAGCGAGAAGCTTGCCGTAGTTACTGATCTTGAACTGGAGGAAGGAGCGCTGAACCATGGCTAAGATGAATAAGAATTTAGCGCAGCTTAAAAACTGGGAAGAACTTGCTGTTCAGGCCAACAGCAAAATTTTAAACGTTAAGGGGCCTGAAATGCTGGGCAGGGTAGCCATATTTATATTCCTTTTCTTCGGGATATTGCTCTTTCTCCCCTACCGTCAAACCATTCCTGGCCGGGGAACAGTTACCGCGCTACGCCCGGAAGACCGGCCGCAAACGGTGCAGAACCAGATAGGCGGCCGGATTGAGCATTGGGCCGTCCGTGAAGGTCAGGAAGTGCAAAAAGGAGACACCATCCTGGTGATCTCTGAGACGAGTCAATCGTATTTTGACCCCGAATTGCCTACCAGGTTAAATGAACAACTGGATGCCAAGCGTGGCAGTGAGACTGCTGCTGTACAAAAAATTGATGCCACAAAAGCACAAATGAAGGCAATGAATGATGGTTTACGTTATCAGATGCAGGCAGCGGAAAATAAAGTACATCAGGCCCAAAATTATGTAAGCATTGATAGTGCGGAACTTTTAGCTGTACAAAAGTTTTACGAGACCACTAAGGTGAGATTGGAGCGTTATGAAACGGGATACAAAAACGGACTTTTCTCTTTAACAGACATTGAGACCCGTAGACTTAAATTACAGGAAGACAACGCAAAGGTAATTAGCCAGCAAAATAAGCTCAACAACTCCGTTCAGAATTTGCTGAATTCTACCATAGAGTTAGATAACATTCGCGCAAAATATCAGGAATCAATATCTAAAGCGCAATCTGACATGAGTACTGCAATTTCCAGCCGGGCTACTGCGCAGGGAGATATCGCAAAACTGAGAAACGACATTTCCAATATCAGTATAAGAAGAGGACTTTACGTGGTAAGGGCACCACAGAGTGGATTTGTGGTGAAAACACTTAAAGCAGGGATTGGAGAAAACATTAAAGAAGGTGAATCTGTGGCTACCTTACAGCCTAAATCGCCTTTGGTTGCGGTAGAGCTATACGTGAGTGCAATGGACGTTCCTTTAATTCTGGATACGAGTGATGTGAGACTCCAGTTTGAAGGCTGGCCTTCGGTACAGTTTTCAGGATGGCCTTCTGTTGCGGTTGGTACTTTTGCGGGTAAAATCTTTTCTATTGACAGGATTAGCAGCACTGGTGGCAAATATCGGGTATTGGTTAGTCAAACGAATCCAGTACCCTCAAAAGATGAACCCTGGCCTCCGCAGCTGCGTCAGGGCTCTGGTGTTTACGGACGGGTCATCCTGAGGTCTGTACCCCTTTGGTACGAGATTTGGCGACAACTGAACGGCTTTCCGCCAAGTTTAGAGAAAGAACCGGCTGATGCAGGTAAGGATTCAAAATAATACTGGAGGAAACCGCATGTATAGAAATTTAAAGTTATTTGCCATCCTGACAAACCTACTATTGCTGGCTGGTAAAATGAGTTTTGCCCAGCCCCAAAAGCCCATTAAAGTTGAAACCGTTGCAGATACTGGAAAAAGGTTTAGCCTGGAAGATTTACAGGTAATGGTGTTCAGATACCACCCTATCATTAAGCAGGCAGCATTATTAGGAGAATCGGCAAGGGCCAATGTATTACAGTCCCTGGGTTATTTTGACCCGGAGCTAAAAGCTGGCTTTGGGAGGAAGTTATTTGGCGATACGGAATATTACAACAAATGGAATTCTGAACTTAAAATTCCACTCTGGCTTGCTGGTGCCGATTTAAAAGTTGGCTACGACCGGAATGTGGGGACCTATGTAAATCCCGAAAGTCGCACCAATTCTCAAGGTTTATCGGCTATTGGCTTAAGTATTCCATTGGGACAAGGTTTACTGATTGATGCGCGCCGCAATACACTCAGGCAAGCAAAGATAATGGTCCAATACGCCGAGGCCGATCAACTGAAAGAAATTAACAGCATTTGGTACACCGTAGCTAAAGATTACTGGAACTGGTATTACGCTTATAAACAATTTGAGTTGGTAAACGAAGGCCTGGACCTGGCGGAACGAAGATTGAAGGCTTTGAACAGGCAAATGCTGCTGGGTGATAAACCTCAAATTGATTCTGTTGAGGCTTACATTACGGTACAAGAGCGGATGATTCAAAAAGAAAAGACTGCGATTGAGTTGCAAAATGCCAGACTGGTGCTCTCCAATCACCTTTGGAACGAAAGTGGTAATCCGCTGGAACTTCCTTTAGAGGCCTTACCTCAGCAGGTTAGCGAAAGCATCAGGCAGCCAAATCCATTAATCCTGGATACTTTATTGGGCAGGGCAGCTGATGAACATCCCGAACTGGTAAAACTACGCAGTAAGGGCGCACAACTTGAGATTGAAAGAAGCTACCGCCAGGAATTGCTTAAACCAAAACTTAACATTACAGGAAATTTGATCTCTAGCAGAACGGACTTTAACAGCACCATTCCGGGGTACTATGATTTTAACTGGAGCAATTACAAGCTGGGTCTTGAATTTGCCTTTCCATTGTTTTTAAGATCGGAAAGAGGTAAACTCCGTGAAGTAAAAATTAAACAACAGGAGTTAAATTATGATGTGCAACAATTTGGCAGGGAAATTAAAAACAACATCAGGGCCGCCTATAATGACTTGTCAGCCTATGCTTCGCAACTGTCTGTGCAGGTAAGAAGTATTGAAAACCAGCAGATCCTGGTGAATGGCGAAAATCAAAAGTTTAGCCTGGGCGAGAGTACACTTTTTTTAATCAACAGCAGGGAGACTAAATTGATTGACATGAAAATTAAAAAGGAAAGCATGGTGGCCGGCTACCAAAAAACACTTGCCGAGTTATATTACAAAGCAGGAACAAGACAAGTAATGGGCCAGAATTAACATGGCTTGCCGACAGGAAGGATAACTTAAATATCCCTCCTATCGGCTAGCCATTTCTTAGCCGATTCAAGGTCTGTGAAGAACTGAATAATTGAATTTCCAACTTTTACATCTACCGCCTTTTCTGCGGAAAGCCTGCTGAAAGCACTTGGAGAATAAATCCAGGCAAAATACTTAAGTCCGGCTTCTTCCATCATAGGGAACCATTCTTGTCCGGCCCAGTCAGATGCTTCAGACCAAGTACCCACTACATGGGTATTGTCATTCAATACTTTACTAAAACCACCAGCTTTTAGCATAGCAAGCATCCGCATACCTCCTGCTTTTACAGCTTCTACGGTCTGAAATCCTTTCCAATCCACCTCAAGCCAAGCAGCTTCTTTATTCTGAATGATGGTAATGTGTTCATCTTTATAGAATTTATCATCATCTTCAATAATTGGCTCTTTAAGCTTTGCTTCGGCAAGCGGCAGGCGGAAGTAAAAGGTTGAGCCCTCGTTGGGTTGACTTTCAATCCAAAATGTACCCATATGCCTTTTCAAGATCTCGGAAGAGATAAACAAACCCAATCCAAGGCCTTCAAAGCGCATGGCTGTATTGTCGATACGGTAATAACGGTCAAACAAACGCTGAATGTGCTGCGCCTGAATACCAATACCAAAATCTTTTACAGAAACAATTAGTCCCTGACCATCTACCTGACTTTTAATGATGACCTGTTTTCCACCTGGAGAGTATTTAATGGCATTACTTAAAAAATTGTTAATTACCTGTTCCAGCCTTAAACGATCTCCGGTAATGAACAGTTCATCAACTTGGTCCAGAACAAGCTGATGTGTGCTTGTGGTTAATTGTACGCTTTCCACGCTCTCCCTGAGCATCTCTGAGAAATTGAAGGATTGAAAATCGTAGGTTAACTTACCGGCATTGATTTTAGTGACATCCAACAAGTCGTTAATGAGTTTCTCTAACCTGTATATGTTTTCACTTGATTTTTCTATATATGATGCGGTACGTTCCTGGTCTTTGCTTTTGCGCATCAATTGGTTAAATGCCTTTATTCCGGTAAGCGGTGTTTTCAGTTCATGACTGGCAATGGAGAGGAATTCATCTTTGCGCTGTTCGTTTTCCTTTTGTGCTTCGATATTGGTATTGGTACCTAACCAAAGCGTGATCTCTCCATTTTCTATTAAAGGAACTGCACGGGCAAGGTGCCAGATGTATGTACCATCGGCAAATTTAAGCCTGAATTCGGTGAGGTATTCTTCACCACTTTTTAGCGAACGATTCCAGCTAAGCGTTGAAGAAGGAAGGTCATCGGGATGGATAAAAGATGACCAGCCAGTATTGACAATTACATCTGAGTTGACGCCAAAATCATCTGCCACTACCTGGTTCACATAATTCAACGATCCTTCCGGGGTTGCCGTCCAGACCTGCTGTGGGATGGCATTGAGCATAAATTGAAAACGACGCTCCGTTGCCTCCACTTGCTGTCTGGCCTTCACCTGAGCAGTAACGTCCTGACACAGTACCATGACCCCTGTAATTTTACCATCACTCTCTCTATATGGCTGATAAGTTAGGTTTAAGAGACCTTCAATTTTAGCTTCATCGTTATGTACAAAATAGGCTTGCTCATATAAGTATGCTGCTTCTCCGGTATTCATCACCGGTTCTATTACTTTTTTAAAAGCTTCTTCTGCCTCTGGGATGATGTCAAATAAGGGTTTATTGATTAAATCTTCGATACTACGTCCAATTAATTTAGCATAGGCATCGTTCACAACATCAACAATCAAATTAGGGCCCATTAGCAAAATGACACCTACTGTAGCTTCTCTGATCAGGTTCCGAAAGCGCTGCTCACTCTCCCCCAGCCAACTCAGCGTTTCATTAAGCTGCGCCTGTGTTTCGCTCAATTCCTCATTGGTGGTGGCAAGTTCCTCGTTAGAAGCGGACAGCTCCTCATTAGCTGCCGAGATTTCTTCATTAAGTGCCTGCTGCTCTTCAAATAACTCGGCATTTAGCATCAATTCTTTCTGGTAAGCGAGGTTGAGCTCCGCAGCAAATGCATTGTTGAGCATGGCACCAGAATTGGCCGCAACAGCTTGTAAAAACTGCCTGTAATCTTCATCTATACGTTTTCTGGCAGAAGCCCCTAAAACGAGCATTACGTTTATTCTGCCTTCCCCATTGTAAATGGGTACCACCATTGCTTCAGTAACGGGTTCTGGCCAATATGCAAAAACGGGTTCAGGCAGCAATTGATCTAAATCCTTAAGCTCTGCTTGTTCAGCGCCAATTAGTGCATGCAAATGCTGCAATTGCAGTTCATTGAGGCCTTTGCTTAAAACAAGTTCATCTTCATTTGTGCCCGCACCTACCTTATAAAATGCAAAAAAACTAATATCCAACACTGCATTTTGCAGTAAATCATTAATTTTATTGTAGGCTGCTGCACGGGTTGCAGAAGTATGGGCCTGACTGAGGAAAGCACTTCGGATTCCGTTTCTCCGTTCGTTGATGACACGGTACGTTGTTTCTACGACAGCATTAAATACACCATCAACACTTCCATCTACTGCAACGATGGGTGATAACGTATAGTCGAAATAACATTCTTCAGTGTAACCATATCGGTACATATACAATGGGGCATCTGGCCTTCGATAGGATTTTCCCTCATTTAATACACTCTCAAATTCATCCTTAAGCCCATCCCATATTTCCGGCCATACCGTTGGACCAGGATTACCCAGTGCCCATGGGTGCTTATCACCTGGTATGCTGCTCCAGGCATCGTTATACAGCAATACAAAATTCTGCCCCCAGTAGATGGCAATCGGAAATCCCGAATTTAATGAAATGGTTATAGCAGAGCGCAGGCTTTCCGGCCAGTTAACCGGAGCATCTAAATCGGTGGCAGACCAGTCTTTATTTCTGATCAACTCGCCAAGCTGGCCACCGCCCTGTAAAAACGACAGATTTTTGTGCATGCGCAATTACAGCTAGTATTGTGCCGAAATAGGTGTTTCCGGGGCTCTATTCAAGCTATTTAATTAAAAATTATACTCAATAAAATAAATAAATACAAAATATTAATTTATATTAAAATACTTACTACCTTTGAAAAATAATTAAATACAATATAATGCAACAAGGAACAGTAAAATTTTTCAATGAGACAAAAGGTTTTGGATTTATCGTACCAGCGAATGGTGATAGCGAAATCTTTGTTCATTCTTCTGGCTTAATTGATAACATTCGTGAGAATGATTCTGTAAGCTACGACATCGAGCAAGGTAAAAAAGGCTTGAACGCAATTAATGTTAAGATCGGTTAATTAGATTTCCTTCATAATTGATAAAAACATCCACCTTAAACAAGTGGGTGTTTTTTTTTGTTTATCAATCTTATTGAGACAATACTATGCAGCAATTTGAGGAAATTAAAGCCCTATTAGGCGATTCGGCGACATATTATTTGATAGCTGTAGATATGAACTCTAATTATAGCTACCTGAACAGGCACTATGCAGATGTTTTTGAACCCATTCATGGGGATTTGGTTGGAAAGTTTTACGCTGTCACGATGCATCCTGAGGACCAGCAAACCTGTAAAATTGTTTCGCAAATGGCCTTTAACTATCCGGAATCAATATTTCCGGCCACTTTGCGTAAACATGACGGAAAGGGTGGATTTATCATTACCAGATGGGAATATAAAGCCATGTTTGATCATGCCGGTGCCCCTGCCGGAATTTTTTGTATCGGTCATGACATTACCGAGTGGATGCAAACCATCGGTGAACTTGATGAAGTGAAACACAACCATTCCCACCTGATTCGCCGGCATGTGGCAAATTTAATTGGTCTCGGCAAATTGATCCAGGACACAGCTGATATTGGAGATGTACAAAGTGCCGCGAAAATGATTCTGCAAAGCGCCAGCGATCTGGATGATGTAGTAAGGGAAATTTACAAGGCATAATGTTGCTAAAGTTTACACCCTCAATGATCCGCGGAAGGCCCTTGCTCCGTAATAAGATTCGGCACCGTTATGGTAAGTGAAAACAGTGTTATAGCGACGATCACAAAAAATAGCACCTCCTAGTTTTCTAATGTCGGCAGGTGTGGCTACCCAACTGGATGTTTTTAAATCAAAACTCCCTAGTTGTTGCAAATTCCGGTATTCTTCTTCCGTTAATATTTGAATGCCCATGTTTTCTGCCATGTTCAAAGCACTGTCTGCAGGTTTATGTTCTTTTCTGGCTGCTAGTGCCAAATGATCATAGCAAATACTTCTACGCCCCTTTGGACTCTCTGCCGAGCAATCATAAAAAACGTACTCACCAGTATTTTCATCATAAGCAACAACATCAGGTTCACCACCGGTTTGCTCCATCTCATCAAGCGCCCAAAGTTTTTCTGCATTTAATTCCAGTTTTGCCTGCACTTTTGTCCATTCCAGCCCTTGGTGGCGGCTTGTGTTTTTCTCAAATCGAATTTTTAGAATACCGAGTAGCTCTTCCTGTTGTGCGGGTGATAACTGTTTTTGAGTGTCCATACCATTTTATTTAAATAAATTTCTGACTGTATCTGAATTAATTAGAAGCTATTTTAGACTAATTAACGCAAAAAAATCCAAATGATTTCCAGAATGCTTTAGAATTCGTATATTTGCATCGTCAAAAATAACCAATGCGAAAGTAGCTCAGTTGGTAGAGCACGACCTTGCCAAGGTCGGGGTCGCGAGTTCGAATCTCGTCTTTCGCTCCAAAAGCCTCCCTCCCGGAAGGCTTTTTTTATTTACTCCTTACCACCGGCTAAGGAAGCCTATTTGATGGCGAAACTATAAATCAATCCCTTATCACCTGCGAGCAGTACCAAACCACCATTTTTTGCACGTTTTATCACATTAAAACTTTCATCTGAAATATGATACCAGCTTTGACCAGCATCTTTGGAAACATCTGTACCAGAAGTACCTGTGGCGATGCAACTTTTATCGTTATACATAAGTACAGATGACCGGAAACCAGAAACAGCTCTTGATGGCTTACGCCAAGTTTTGCCCCCATCTGTAGTAGTTAATACATTATTGCTGTTCTCTTTATCTTTAGTATAATCTCCGCCGACAACTACGCCAATATTTCCATCATAAAAATCCATCCCAAAAACACCCGTACTATTGGCACCTTGAAGAATGGGGCATTCAAACTTTTTCCAGTTCATGCCGTAATCATCTGAAGTATAAATATTAGACTTGGTGCCCCCTGTGGCAATCCAAACTTTTCCGCCAGGTAAAGTTTTAATGGTGCTGCCGCTTGCGGCAAATCCTGCCTCCCCTTTTTCCATCTCAAAAGGCAACTTAGCAGTAATATCAGCCCAACTTTGTCCACCATCATCTGTAATCAGCAATTGCAGCCGGTTTTGGATAGGATCGCCAAATGCAATACCACGCTTTTCACTCCAGAAATCCATACCATCCAAAAATATAGCAGAGTCTACATTTTTATAAGTTTCCTTCCAGGTCTTACCCCCATCAATAGTTAGTAAAATATACGCAGGAGAGCCTGCGTTTACAATCACCGCCCGATCTGCGTCAAAGGCCTCAATATCTCTAAAATCCAGTTTTTCATAACCTGCCGGTTGAATCCATTTCCAGTTTTCGCCACCATCAATGGTTTTACCGATAAAGCCATTGCTGCCACTTACCCAGGCTACACTATCTGAAACAACGGAAAGGCCGCGGATACTTGTTTTGGTATCCATATTAAGAGAGGAGAGTTCATAACTTTGACAGAAACCAGTGAAGGGTGCAAACAGCAATACGGTTAAAAAGAAGCGAAGCATAAATTTTATTTTGGATAAAGTTAATCATTTCATGAATAGGTGCTCACATACTCAAGAATAAAATAGTTAATAAATATCCTATATTTGCGCCCTGTTAATACTAAATTAACATTAAATACATGCACCGGTTTTTAAGACTCAGCCTCTTCTTACTTTTATTTTCCAGTCAATCTGCTTACACTCAATCCAAAAAAACTGGAACCTGGGGATTATTTACGGTGGTGCTGCCCAGCAATACAGACCACCGCTGGGGTGGATATTTTGAAAGCCAGGCAAGGACTGATGAATTATTTTTTGGTAAATTATTCTACCATGAATTTAAAGGCGGGTTAAGTTATGCGATAGACAACAATTATGTGGCCTTAATTGGAACAGGGCGTTATACTACTTATGACTACCTGGATTTTGATAAAGGGCCAACGATAACGGAAAACCGGGTATGGGAACAGATGACCTTTACACAATACCTTAGTCGTATAAAAATTGAGCACCGATACCGGGTGGAACAGCGCTGGGTAAACCAGGCTTACCGAAACCGTTTCAGGTACCGTTTAAATTTGGTTGTACCTTTAAATGAAAAGAAGATGAAGGCAGGAACTGCATTTGTTTCTGCTTTTAATGAAATATTCCTGAACAACAAACAGCCTAATTTTGAGCGCAACCGTGTATCTACTTCATTAGGCTACCAATTTTCAAAATCAATTACTGCACAGGCGGGCTGGGTTTATCAATATAATAATGCTTTGGCCGGCACCAACGCCAAAAACAATCTGATCATCAACTTCACCTATCAGATTCAGCGTAAAAAACCAGGTGCACATGAAGAACTCCCTACTTTGAAAGATTAAGGGAACCTTCTTTCCGTGATTTTTGATACCTTTAGCTAAAATAATCAGAAATGCAGGAAACTTGTTTAGCGGATTTACAAAACCTTGAAGTTTTTACAGATGTTCCGGCAGATCAGCTGCAGTGGCTGTTTGACAACAGTACATGTTTTGATCTGCAGCCCGGGGAATTTATTTTTGAAGAAGGTGATCCTGTAGACAGGATGTTTATCATTTTAAGTGGCGATTTGGAACTCTACCGCTTGCAAAGTAACAACAAAGCCAGCGTAGCAATTTTTCATAAGGGCAACATTACAGGCCTGCTCCCTTTTTCAAGGGCGACTGTGGCAATGGGTTATTGCCAGGCGCTCAGCACTGCCAAAGTGATGGCCTGCTTTAAAGAAAACTTAAAAGAACTTATTGTAAGGCACTATGAGCTCACCCAGGCACTGGTACATGTGATGACTTCTCGTGTAAGGGAATTTACAGAGCTTGCTCAGCAAGGCGAAAAAATGATGGCTTTGGGAAAACTATCTGCCGGATTGGCCCATGAGCTGAATAACCCTGCCGCAGCTATTGTACGTAGTTCCTCATCTTTAAAGAGTCACCTGAAGTCAATTCCCGATGTTTTTAAGGAGCTGATTTCTTTAAATATTCAGAAAGAAGAAATTGATTTGATACATGGCACCTTAGTGTCAGCAGTAAGCAATCCTAACCGACCGCATCTAACTATGCTTCAGCGCAATGAATTAGAAGATGAAGTAAGTGACTGGCTGGATGAACATGAAATTAGGGATGCTGCAGACATGGCTGAAAACTTTGTGGCTTTTGGCATTTTAGCTAAAGATCTTGATGAATTTAATAGCCATTTACCCGAAGGCCATCTTCAATCTGTACTCACCTGGACCAACAATAGCTTGATTACAGAACAAATGGTTGCCGATATTCAGGAAGCTTCGAAAAGAATAGCGGATTTGGTGGGTGCTGTAAAGATATACACGCATATGGATGGCGGAGGTGACAAAAGTTTTGTGGACCTTCATTCAGGCATCAGGAATACCCTTGCGATGATGCAATATAAAATTAAGAAATCTGGCATTACCGTGATTGAGGATTTTGATGCCTCGCTACCGCTTATTAAAGCCTTACCCGGAGAATTAAACCAGGTTTGGACCAATATCATTGACAATGCAACGGATGTTCTGGATGGACAGCAACAGGCTACGTTAACCATTAAAACCAGGAAAGACCACAATGATGTGCATGTTTACATTACAGATAACGGGCCTGGGATTCCCAAAGATAAACAAGCAAGGATTTTTGATCCATTTTTTACAACAAAAGCAATTGGCAAAGGAACAGGCCTTGGACTGGATGTTGTTTCGAGAATTGTAAAACAACATAATGGTTCTGTGAGCGTAAGTTCTGAGCCTGGAAAAACGGAGTTTATGATCTGTTTTCCAATTAACAATTAAGATTTTAACTTATGGGATTACCTATTATTTTTTGTATTGACGATGACGCTCAGGTATTAAGGGCGATAAGCCGTGACCTTAAAACGCAATATAAAGACACTTATAAAATATTAAACACCAGCTCTGTAAAGGATGCGCTGGAGAGCCTGCTTGCGCTACAAAACAAAGGAGAAGAAATTGCCATTTTTATTTCTGATCAGCGTATGCCGGAGATGCAGGGTGTTGACTTTCTACAAAAGGCCATGACACTTTTTCCTGATGCCAAGAAGGTACTGCTTACAGCTTATTCTGACACAGAGGCTGCCATTAAAGCGATTAATGACGTGCAACTGGATTATTATTTAATGAAACCATGGGATCCACCTGAGGAGAAATTATACCCTGCAATTGATGAGCTTTTGAACGACTGGCAGGCGAATTATAAACCAGATTTTAAGGGCATCAAAGTGATAGGCTATCAGTTTTCACCAAATTCGCATAAGGTTAAAGACTTTTTAGCAGGCAACCTGGTACCCTATCAATGGATGGACATCGGATCAAGCGAACTGGCTAAGCAGCTCTGCACTACAAATAACCTGCAGGCAGTGGATTTTCCGGTGATATTTTTTGAAGATGGTGAATTGTTAAAAAACCCTTCATTGATTGATATCTCTTCTAAAATTGGGTTAAATGCTACCGTAAAGCAGCAGGTTTATGACGTGATCATCATAGGTGCCGGCCCGGCTGGCTTGTCTGCTGCTGTTTATGGTGCTTCTGAAGGACTAAGCACTTTATTGATAGAAAGAAAAGCGCCCGGCGGACAGGCGGGCACGAGTTCCAGAATTGAGAATTATTTGGGTTTCCCTTCCGGTTTAAGTGGTTCGGACCTGACCAGGAGGGCCATTACCCAGGCTACAAGATTTGGAACAGAATTCCTTTCGCCACAATCTGTAAAGGAAATTAAGCTTAAAGACCAGTATAAAACCATTGTACTGGAAGACGATACAGAAATAAATGCCAAAGCGGTGGTAATTACAACTGGTGTAGATTACAGAAAACTGGAAACGGAGGGTGTGGAAGATTTTACAGGAAAAGGTATTTACTATGGTGCAGCCAGTACGGAGGCTACTTCTTGTAAAAATAAGGAGGTTTACATTCTGGGTGGAGGAAATTCTGCGGGCCAGGCTGCGATGTACTTATCTAAATTTGCCGAGCACATTTATATTATTGTTCGGAAACCAGACCTTAGCTCATCCATGTCTCAATACTTGATAGATCAGATTGGGAATACAGCAAACATTGAGGTATTGGGCAATACAGAGATTACTAAGGCGACTGGGGACGGGCATTTGGAGCACATGGAAATTATGGATGCAACTACAAATACCTCACGTACGGTAAAGGCAGATGCACTTTTTATTTTTATTGGTGCCAGACCCTATACCGACTGGATTGGCCTGGAGATTATTAAGAACGACAAAGGTTTTATAGAAACCGGAAGGGAGATGAATAACTATCCTGAATTTAAGCAGGTTTGGAAAAATAGCAGGGATCCATTTTTACTGGAAACGAGTTCACCTGGAATTTTTGCTGCAGGTGATGTGCGTGCGGGAGCGATGAACAGGGTAACCTCCGCCGTAGGCGAAGGCTCCATGTCTATTAGCCTGGTACACCAGTACCTTAGTGAGGTTTAATTATTTAACTCTTTTCCAGATGTCTGTTCTACCCAGAAGTGCAACGCCAACATAACCCCGGATGTTTAAATCTCCGGCATCGTTAAACGTCATGTTGCAACTGTAGGTTTTACCTGATTTTGGATCATAAATTTTGCCATCTGTCCATTTTGAACCATCATAAACAAAATTATTAAGTATTTGCAGACCTAAAATTGGCCTGGTTTTTAATTTTTCTTCAGGATTTTTAAGGTCTGTTTTAACATTACCCTTATCGTCTTTCGGATTTTTTAACCAGACGATTTTACCAAAATACTGATCGCCTTTTTTGAAAATTTCAATGTTAGCTTCGCCACTGGAGTTGACCCATTTGCCTAAAACGGCATCTTTACTTTGTGAAAACCCCGAAAATGTAACTGCTGTAAGGAGCAGTAAGAAAGATATGTATTTCATAACGGATATATTTAGTTGGATTAAAGTTACAATTAAAATCATCTGATGTATAACTTTATAGTTATCGAAATGTAAAGTTTGCAGTTATCGGCAACATTCTTGCTTGTTTTTCTTTTGAGGATAACTGAAATTAGAATGAAAATCAATATTTTTGACGAATGTTGGGTTAAGGTCAGGAATCTAGAGGTCTTCACCCTTTATACAAAAGCTTATAAATAAAAAGAATAACAAGAATTCAAATAATGCAAAACCCAGAAAACAAAATCAAAGTTGCAATTTTAGGTGTAGGAAACTGCGCCAGCTCTCTTGTACAGGGAGTGGAATATTATACGAAGTTTACGGATAAAACATCAGGCTTAATGGCTGATAACATTGGTGGATACCATGCCGCGAACATTGAGTTTGTTTGTGGATTCGATGTTGATGAAAGAAAGATTGGCCTGCCATTAAAAGATGCTATTTTTGCTAAACCAAACTGTACCATCATTTTAAACAGCGACATCAGAACTGAAGCTCCTGTTTACAGGTCTCCTGTAATTGATGGTGTTTCACCACAAATGATTGCGTATCCTGAAGCTAACCGTTTTGTAGTTAAGGAAGAGTTAAAAACAACTGACTCTTTAATTGACGGAATCACTTACGATAAAGATTTAGTTTATACCATTCGCAAAGAAATCATTGACAGATTGGTTGAACATGAAGTTGAGGTATTAATCAATTACCTACCTGTAGGATCTCAACTGGCCACAGAATTTTACGCGGAGATCTGTATTGAACTAGGTATATCCCTTGTAAACTGTATTCCTGTATTCATTGCTTCTGATCCTGTTTGGGAGCAAAGGTTCATTGATGCTGGTATTCCAATTATTGGTGATGATATGCGTAGCCAGTTTGGTGCAAGTATCGTTTCTCAAATGTTGCAGGAACTTGCTTTTGAAAGAGGTCATCATGTGAAAGCCCACATTCAGCGTAATGTTGGCGGTAACACCGACTTCCTGAACATGGAAGATAAAAACCGTTTAAAATCTAAAAAGATTTCAAAAGAGAATGTAATCCGTGCTCAGAATGATATCCGCGGTATTTCTACCGAAGATAGTTTCCTTCATGCTGGTCCTTCTGAATATATTGCTTTCTATGGCGATAACAAAGTAGCGAATTTCCGTTTGGAACTTGAAGGTTTTATGGGTGCACCAGTAGTTTTTGACGCACAGCTTTCGGTACAGGATTCTCCGAACTCTGCGGGTGTAGTAATTGACGCCATCCGTTACGTATATGTAGCCAGAGAATTAGGTTTAGTTGGTGCTTTAAGAGGTCCTTCTGCATCTACTCAAAAAACTCCACCAGAGCAAATGATGTTTAGCGACGCTATTTATGAGTGTCATGCACTTGCGAAACGTGAACTGACCGCTTCGACAAGAAAACAATTGAAAAAAGAAGTAGCTGCTTAATTTTATAAAAGCTCAATAGAAAGCCCTTTAGGAATAAAATCCTGAAGGGCTTTTTTGTTGATAGTGGTTTTGGTTAGAAAGGTGTTTAAAGGACGTAGAAAACTTTTGAAGCTTTAGGACTGGCCCCATGTTTTTCTTCCTGTTTGTAATTCTCTTTAAGCATTTGTCGAATGTCGCGCTCTATGGTTTGTGAAATGGCACTGGTAGGCGTATCTGTAGGTTTGTTTTCAAAAGGATCTTGCAGATGAATGGCCATTTTCTCAATCAGGAAGAAGGAACATGAAATGGCAATCACCAATGGAATTTCAACTACACCAAAGAATTCAATTAATCCGAAAGGCAACAGTAAAATAAACAGCAATACGGAAAAGTGGATATAGGTACTGTATGTTGCAGGAAATATGGTGTTTTTGATCCGTTCGCAGCCCCCCATTTCATTAGAGAAACGTGTTAGGGTATTGTCCATTTCTACCTGCTGAAATTCATTGATCCAGCCTAATTTATAGGCATTCCTCAAATCAGACCCTTGTAATTCCAACAATGCCATAGGCACATTGTTATACCGCTGAATGGTTTCAAAATCTTCTTCGGAGAGTAAGCGTTGTAAACCCTGCAAAGGATCTTGTCCACGCAAATGCCTGCTTAGGCTGTGGCTCCAGGCAATTTGTCTTTTTGCCATGCGCTCACAAAATGCTCTTTCCTTTTCCAGCTCATAAGGGCTGTCTACAAAGGTGAGTAGCTGCCGGGTCAGTGTTCTTGAATCGTTCACAATACCTCCCCAAATGGTGCGTGCTTCCCACCAGCGGTCATAGGCCTGATTGGATTTAAAAGCCAGCAGCAGGGAAATTACGGTACCTAAAATTGTAGGTACGGCGATAGGGATTGATATTCGGGTAAAGTGATAAGTGTTGTATAAAACTGCTATCAATGCAGCATAGGCAGTAACCAGGAGCATCTCTTTCCAAATCTTTCCAAATACATAGGAAACTGGTATATTCTCTTTTAATAGCATAATTTGTGTTTTTTAGGTAAATGAATAGAAAAATCAGACTGCTGAAAGTTCATGATCATACATAGGATGAGCCTGAGTACTGAGCTCTTCTTCTACAGCCTGAGGCAGAACTGAAACAATAGGTAAACCAGATTTTTGCACCAGGATTTGAGGATCTATGCTAGACTTGTTGATTTTACCAACAAAGCAATCAGAAGCATCTAACACGGCGTCTATCTCATTGTTTTCCAGGTAATTCTTGAAGTAACTCAGTGTACTTCCATATAGAAAATCAATCTTAATGGCCTTGATCTGTTTGTACTCGGCTTTAAGTTGGTTGCAACGGCTATAAAACTCATCGCTAACCTGCTCAAATTCGCGATTGCGTCTGGATAGCATAAGCAACTCTCCAATAGAATCGGACAGTTTGAACATATGCACAAAATTAAAGCGCAGCTCCTGATCTTTATGTTGCTTGCAAAGTGAGGGAATACAATCAAGCGCAGCGGTATTAAAATCTGTTGGAATAAGGATGGTTTGCATAGGTAGTATTTTTAAGGTTTAACTTTAATTAACTGACTATACAAGAGTAGCACCTACTTATTAGAAGGAAATAAGATACTTATTAGAATTTAATTAGATTACAAACTAACTTCTGTAGTACCTAATTGCTGGATGGGCAAGAGGATCTGGATTTCTGTACCTACCTGCTCTTCTGAGCGGATGCCTATGGTACCTTTATGCAAACGAATGATATTTAAAGTAAGCGGAAGGCCAATTCCATATCCCTGAAAATCTGTGGTATTAGAAGCCCTGAAAAAAGGCTCAAAGATGTGCGACTGATCTTCTTCTGGAATTCCAATCCCCTGATCTGATACAGCAATTGTAATTCTGTTACCCGCTGATGACACGCGGATTACGACCGGACTGTTATTTGAGTATTTACAGGCATTGAGTACAATGTTGCTGATTGCAAGCTGGAGCAGGTTAAGGTTCCCTTCGGTATACATCATGGATTCGTTGTCTGGAAGGCCAGAAAAATCCAGGTTAATCTTGGACTCGGATTCAATTTTCTTAACCGCTTCTGCCACACTAACCACCAGCTCATCTATCCTGATACTTTCCCAGTTCTGCTTTTTCCCGTTAAAACCCGTTTGTGCAAGGCCAAGCAGGCTGCTTAAAATATGACCGAGTTTTTCTGCTTCTGCAAAAATGGTTTTAACCGCTTCCTGATGGTTTGGCTCCAGCTGAGTGCTATTGAGCAATATTTCGGCCTCACTGGTGATGATGGTGAGCGGGGTTCTTAACTCATGGGAAGCATTACTCACAAAATTGTTTTGGGTTTCAAATGAAGTTTCCAAACGGGTAAGCATGTTATTAAAGGTGAGCACAAGTTCTGCAATTTCATCTTTACCTTTTAATTCTGTAAGTCTTGAATTCAAATTGTTTGCCGTAATGGTTTTAACCCTGTTGATGATGGTTGTAACGGGCTGTATGATGTACCATGAAAAGATTTTACCGGCAATATAGGTGAGAACGATAGAGATAAAGAATATAATTAGCAGTACTTTTTTTAACTGCTCGAGTTCTTTAAATCCATAAGGGTCTTCTGCGGCAACAATAACGATATAACTGGCATTGTCTTTTTTGAAAAAGGCACCTACATAAAAATGGTTATTTTCATTATACCTTGCTTTACCTACTTTGATAATAGATTGATAAAACTGATCTGGCAAGGGCAATGGTTTAATGAAAGTATTGTCTTTTAAATGATTTACTGGAATGATGTAATCTTTTTCTTGTTCTAATTTTTCCAGGTACTTGCTCCTCACCTCCTGGTAAGCCGCAGATTTACTGTCTGGATTTATCTTAATTTCTGCGGCCAGGTTTACCCTTGCTTCCAATCGTTTAAAAAAATCTTCAAAACTGAACTCAGAAACGAAATAAAAAATAGAAGCGTTGAGCAACATAAGCCCAACGGTGGCTATGATGAAAAAGAATAAGGTGATTTTGGTTTGTATTTTCATTGACCAGGCTTTTCCTTAAACATATAGCCCATGCCAAAAACAGTATGGATTAATTTATTTGGGTAACCATTGTCTACTTTTTTCCGGAGGTAATTGACATAAACATCTACTACATTGGTACCCATGTTAAAATCGATATCCCATACATTTTCCAGAATTTGAATCCGGGAGAGCACCATGCCTTGATGCTGTGCAAAATATTCTAACAATCTGTATTCTGTGGCGGTAAGTTGGATGGGTTTGCCACTTCTATGTGCGGTACGGGATAACACGTCAATCTCCAGATCTGCAATGACAATTACATTTTTTGGCTTAACATCCTTCTGGCTTCGTCTGACATGGGTGCGGATGCGGGCCTCCAGTTCTGCAAATTTAAAGGGTTTAACCAGGTAATCATCTGCCCCGCTATCCAGTCCGGTGACAATATTCTCTGTACTGGAGAGTGCAGTAAGCATAATTACCGGAACCTCTGTATTTGTTTTCCGTAATTCGCGGCAAACTTGTACCCCACCCATACCGGGAAGCATCAAATCTAAAATGATCAAATCAAACTGGTGCTTAAGCGCCATTTCTAAACCCGTATGCCCATCTGTAGCTGCACTCACTTCTATACCTGATTCGGCCAAACCTCTAACAATTACGGACACCAATGCTGGTTCATCCTCTATCAACAGAATTTTCATTGCGGGTAAGATACAAAAAGCAAGCAATTTATGATACTTAGGGAATGTAAAATGAATGTGGAAAATAATTAATCAGGATTGTGACATTGAATATCGCCATATATACGGATATTAGCATTTTACCAGTACAATTTCATTACTATTATTTTTAAGCGGCAATCTTGATTAAACAGCATCCTAATCCATTAAACCTAGTTATTATTGGTGGCGGCTTTTGCGGCGCCTTAACTGCCATCCACTTACTGAAAGAGCAAGATGTTTCCATCAATATTCATCTGGTGCATAAAGGGAGTGCGATTGGAAAAGGTGTAGCTTATGATCCTTATCATTCTTCTCTTTTGTTAAATGTGCCCAATGGCAGGATGAGTGCTTTTGCCGAAATTCCAGAGCATTATACAGATTGGCTTAAGCGAAACGGAGATGACTGCAATGAAGAGCCTGCCGATCTTTCGGCCCAGTTTTCTACACGAAGGGAGTATGGAAATTACATCAACGCTTTATGGCTGGATGCCCTGCAACAAATCCCTTCCTCTAAATCGGTTAAGATTTATGATGCGTATGCAATGCAGGTTTGTGAAGCTGAGCACGGCTTTGAAGTTCATTTGTCTGGCACTTCTTCTTTGAGTGCTGATGTAGTGATACTGGCCACTGGCAATCAACTACCGGGCATTCCAAATGGAATTGATACGGCATTGCAGCAAAGTAAATATTACTTTGGCAATCCCTGGGACGAGGCCTGTATTACTGAATTTAAGGAAGATGAAGACCTTTTGATTATTGGCAATGGTTTAACAATGGCAGATACCGTGTTAACACTTGTTGATGCTGGCTTTAAGGCTACCATCCATACCGTTTCGCCCCGGGGTTATCAACTAAAACCATCTAAAGAGGATAAGGAACCTTATTTGTCTTTAGACATCCCTTCTTTATTGAAGGATAAAGATAATTTGCTAACACTTTTAAATGCATTTAACAAGCACCGTAAAATTGCGGATGGCTTAAGTCAGTCCATTTATCAGGGTATTGATGCCGTACGCCCGCATGCCCAGAAAATATGGAATTCCTTTGATGATCAGGAGAAGCAACAGTTTATAAAACGCATAAATTCGGTATGGAGCAGTTCAAGGCACCGGCTTCCGTTGCAAACCTATTTTACGCTTGAGAAATACCAGCACCATAAAAAACTGATTACCCATAAAGGTTTTATCGTAAATACAAAAGAAGAGGCCGGAGTGGTTACTGCTACCTTAAATTGTAATGGCAAAACAGAACAACTTAATGTACAACGCATCATTAACTGTACTGGGCCGAATACGGATATTAAAAAACAAAGCGGAACATTACTGTTTAACATGGAAAAAGCAGGCCTAATTTGCAGAGGCCCGCATCATATTGGCATAAAGACTTCTGCTGATGACCATTGCGTGATTAGTGCGGATGGAAATGTAAAGGAAAATTTATTTGTTATTGGCAGTAACTTGAAAGGCTCACTCTGGGAAAGCACTGCTGTACCTGAGCTAAGGCTACAGGCACAAAAGCTTGCCGAACGGATATTGAGTAGCTTAATTTCTTAGTAATTGAATATTTGGGTGTTCATTGAAAATCTCCATGATGATCTCGAAATAGGTTTGACCTTGTCCCTTTTGCAGCGCATCTAATTTTTCGTTTATCCATTTAACATTATAGGTATCTGGATGTTGAAGTTTTTCGGTGTAAAACGCTATTGTTTCCTGTAAGCCCAGCACCGTTTCAGCTTTTCTAATATTGTTCCAAACAATTTGTATGGGCTCATTGCCTTTTATTTCTCCGTAACCACCGTACAGCAAATCACTTAGTGCATCTAAACTTTGTCCCATTTGCCAATCTTCGTTTGGCATAAACACCCGGTTTATTTCTTCGTAAAATGAAGCAATGTCATTAATCTGGTCTCCTTCAATAATTAGCTGTTTCATCTGTAATGCGTGTTTTCGTCCTAAAATTTTCAAATTTTCATTTGACCTTCTTTTGGACAAAGCTACTACCTTCTGAAGTCATTACAATTCTTTTTATTGTACCATCTTTATTGTATTGTAGTCTGTCTATACAAATAGAGCGGCTAAAGCTTCCGCCATCTGTTTCTA